>JBHLKV010000087.1:0-11355 GCA_048886305.1 Candidatus Hodarchaeota archaeon | reverse complement strand
AAATATTCCAAATGATGGAATCATTACCAATATTCCTCAAAGTCCTATAGTTGTCGAATGTCCCGCAATTATAAATAAAAGTGGTATTCATGGCATCAAACTTGGAGAATATCCAAAAGGTCTTGCGGCATTATTAAGAACTCAAGCTTCAGTGCAGGATTTAGTTGTAGAAGCAATACTTACAAAATCTAAGGATATTGCAATACAAGCATTACTTGCCGATCCTGTTATTGAAACATATTGGCAAGCGAAAAATATTTTAGAAGAAATGCTTGAGCTACAAAAAGAGTACTTTCAAATAGAATTAGAATGAAAGTTTTTATCCCCTATTTTTATAGAAAAAATTTAATTATTGCTTATAAAACATATTAATCTTGATTATGATGATGGGTAAATGTAAAAATCCAAGAAAGAGTTGCGGCATGATTCGTTGTATTAAAGATTTAGTTTTATTAGAGGATGGAACATATATGTGTTTCTCATGTTGGAATAAATATAATAAGGAGAAGGATGAAAAAACCTAATCGTAGGATAATAAAAAAGTGTATTTTTCGAGATTAAACCTTTTAATTTTAATATCATCTTTTGATTTTTCAGTATGAATTAGAGGTATTTTAATTACGATTTTATAATCGTCTAAATAAATATTGTTATAGAATTGATTCTTGAACTTGTCCCAATCTAGATATTTGCTTATCGATAATCCTTTTTTCTTAATTGTTGGGACTACTGACATTTAATACCTCAAAATTTTTACTATTAATGTTATAGAGTTTTGTATATATAAATGTACTAATTATTTTTTATGAGAAAACTCTAAATTTTTTAATTTTTTATAAACGGATTACTAATTTCAAATCTACGTGATATTTTCTATACCAAAAATATTATACTAAACGACATATTTATAAGTTTTGATTAAAAGACTGTTTGAATAATTGATTTCTTTACTTAAAGGATATAAATTTAAAAAATTTATAAAAATTGATTAATATATTAATCTTAGTTTCTATTTTTGGTTATTTATAACATATTTTACAGCCGATATAAATGAGTAGCGGATATTTTGGCAAAATTTTAATAATTAATCTTTCAAAAGAGAAGTTTAAGGAACAAAACTTACCTGATAAGATATATCGTCAATTTTTAGGTGGATATGGTTTAGGTTGTAAATTAATATATGAAAATATGCGACCTAATGTTGATCCTTTAAGTCCTGATTCGATTTTTGGATTTTTTCCAGGGTTATTAACAAGTACTGTCGCTCCATTTTCAGGTAGGTATATGGTCGCTGGCAAATCTCCTCTTACAGGTACGTGGGGAGATGCAAACTGTGGTGGGACATTTGGACCAGAGATTAAAAGGTGTGGGTATGACGCTATTCTATTTAAAGGTGTTGCTGAGAGCCCTAAATACGTTGCGATTATTGATGGAGATAAAGAGATTCTAGATGCAACAGATTTATGGGGTTTAGATATTATTGAAGCTGAAGAAAAATTAAAGGAAAGGCATGGTAAGTTTATTAAAACCGCTGCTATCGGGCAAGCAGGAGAAAAACAATCACGAATTTCAGGAATCGCCAATGATAAAGGAAGAATTGCTGCTAGATCAGGAATAGGTGCAATAATGGGTTCAAAAAATCTAAAAATGCTCGTTTTAAAAGGAACCAATAAAGTCTCAATGCATAATAAAGATGATTTTATGAGCTTAGTAAAAATATACAACCAAGAAGGAAGGAAAAAAGAGCCTGGTAAGTTAATAAAATCTTTTTTAAACAAGGCTCCTAATTTTGCTAAGCTAATGCGAAGATTTAAAATTAAAATGGCTGGTCCAGCAGGGATGATTCGTCATGTATATCAAACCTACGGAACTAGTATGGGAAATACTTTAAGTGCTGAAATAGGCGATTCTCCGGTAAAGAATTGGTCAGGAATAGGTATGTATGATTTTCCATTTATAAAATCAAAGAACCTTTCAGCAATAAATATTCAGAAATATAAAGTAAGGGAATTTGGATGTTATAGCTGTCCAGTACAGTGTGGAGCAATATTACACGTTCCCGAATTAAATATTGAAGAGACTCATATTCCTGAGTATGAAACTTGTTGTTCATTTGGAGCGATATTACTTAATAATGATTTGATATCAATTTTCGAGGCTAATGAATTGTGTAATCGAGCAGCAATAGATACTATTTCCACGGGTGCGACCGTAGCGTTTGCTATAGAATGTTTTGAAAATGGTATTTTAACCAAAGAAGATACTGGGGGACTGGAACTTTCATGGGGAAATTCAAAAGCTATATTAGAACTTGTTAAAAAAATAATTAACAGAGAAGGAATAGGAGATCTTTTAGCTGATGGGTCTGATATCGCAGCAAAGAAAATAGGAAAAGATAGTGAGAAATTTACTATGACCTCATTAGGTTGTGAAATTGCTATGCATAATCCACGAATTTTTCCATCCCTAGCTTTTACTTATGCTTATGATCCAACACCAGGAAGACATACAGCAGCAAGTGTTGATATGATCGAAATTGGACCAATAAATAAATTTCAAAAAGGCTTAAAACTACCTGATGGATGGAAGAAAAATGAAAATAAGTGGGTAAAAGCGCAAAAAATAATAACATGTTTCTATCAAGCTTTATGTTGTGTGGGATTATGTTCCTTTTCAACGTTATTTGGTCCTTATCCATTCCTCGATTTAATTAATTCATTAACTGGATGGAATGTTTCTGTAGATGAATGTTTAAATATTGGATTAAGGATTCAAACTCTACGTCAGGCATTTACTCTGCGGGAAGGCATACATATTGCTAATAATAAATTACCAGGACGAGTCATTGGTGATCCTCCAGATGAAAGAGGACCAACTAAGGGAATTTCTGTCGATTATCAGAATTATTATAAAGGTTTTTGTAATGAAATGGGTTGGAATCCTGAAAATGGATATCCCGAAAAAGAAACTTTAAGAGACCTTGATTTAGAATTTGTAATAAAAGATTTATATTGAATCTAATATTTTTTAAGTTGGTTTTGTTAAATATTTATATTCTTTATCTAATCTAATCAATTTTCTTTAATTAGTTTAGGAGATAAATATAATTTTGAAGGAAGATACTAATGGCACTTTATCAGAAACTGAATCTCTAAAAGAATACGTAAAAAATGAGATAATCACTAACGCAAAGAAAGTAAGAGGTCGACATACACCCATTTCTGAAATGGTTAATAATGTGTCAAAAATTCTAAAGATTAAAGATATTTATAAGTTTGAAGGTAAATTAAAGAATATTTATCTTTTTATAGCAAATAATTATACTAAAAAGCCAAAAAATCGTTATTTTTTAGTAATTTCTTTGGCTTCTCAAAGTTCTGATTTGTTAGTAAGTCTTGCGAAAGAATTTGCGAAGCGTAATAATCTAAAGCTGATTCAATACTCAATTTTTCCAAAAACTTTAAGAATTCATTTATTACTAATAAAAGAATTGATTGAGAGAGAAGATTATTCAAAATCGATTCAAATGTTAAAAAGTTTCAGAATTGTATTCCAGAATAGACTTGCTAATATTAGAGATCTAATAGAAAATCAATAATATTTAAACATCATCACAATTTTATTATTAACTATTATAGTTTGAATTATAAAACGAGAAAGGATTTATGTCATTTAGAGAAAACACAGTGAAGATAGTAGCGACATTAGGTCCTGCGTCGTCTTCAAAAGAGATGCTAAAGAAACTTATTGATGCAGGAGTAGATATTTTTAGATTAAATTTTTCACATGGAAGTCATAGTGAAAAAACGGAACTAGTTAATAGAATAAGAGAAGTAAGTGAATATACTGGAATTTTAGCAGATATACAAGGTCCTAAGATCAGGGTAGGTGAATTTAAAGGTAATGAACCCTATACCTTAAATATAGGGCAGGAAGTAAAAGTATTTGAGAAAGAAATCGAAGGAGATCAAGACCAGTTTTCAGTTCCTTTAATAGGTTTCCTTAAATCCATGAAAGTAGGAGAAATTTTTTTTGTAAATGATGGTATCATTAAAATTAAAGTGAAAAGCAAAGAAAAGGACCATATAATTGGAGAAGTGCAGTCTGGTGGAATAATTAGTAATCGAAAAGGAGTAAATATACCTTCTGGTGATTTAGCTCAGAGAGTTCCTACAGAAAAAGATATAAAAGACCTTGAATTTATTGCCGATCTTGATCCTGAATATGTAGCAATTTCATTTGTATCAGGAGGAGAAGATGTGCTCCATGTTAAAAAAATCCTTGAAAACTATGGAAATAACAATATTAAATTAATTTCAAAAATTGAACGTCCTATTGCTTTGGAGAAATTTGATGAGATATTGGATGTTTCCGATGGATGTATGGTCGCCCGTGGAGATCTAGGAGTGGAAATTGATCCTGATAAAGTTCCCTTATGGCAAAAAGAAATGATTTATAAAGCTAATAAGGAAGGAAAGCCTATTATCGTTGCGACACAGATGCTTGAATCGATGATATCGAACCCGATACCCACACGTGCAGAAGCAAATGATGTTTATAACGCAGTTATGGATGGAACTGATGCAGTAATGCTGTCGGCAGAGACTGCTGTAGGTAAATATCCAATAAATGCTGTTCAATATATGAATCAAATCGCTAAAACTGCTACTGAAAATATGCCTGGAAGGATTCCTGACGAGTATGACTCAGAAAGTTTAACGCACACACAGACACTTGGACACGCTATTCATGCCTTGGCTAGTGAAATGGAAGAGCTTAACTTCAGAGGGAAAATCGTGGTTATTAGTCGTAGGGGATTTGGCGCACGTATGATAGCAAAATACCGTCCTCCATTACCTATAATTGCTATAACTCCATTTAAAAAAACAGCAAGAGAATTACATTTAGTGTGGGGTGTACACCCTGTGCATTTAGAGACGTCTGACTTTTTTAATATGGATGCTGAATCTATTATAGAACAGTCTGTTAAATATACCGTTAAAAAGGGAATAGTAGATGAAAATGAACATGTTGTTATTTTATTAGTATCAAGGAAATTTGAAAGACGAGGAAACTTAGTAGGGCTTTATTATGTAGGCGAGATTCTTGAATCAGAATCTAAAAAATAATAATGAGGATAAGATAAACGTTTATAAAGGTTTATTAAATATTAAGATCTTAATTATGTATTACTTTATAAAGGGTTTAAGTGAATTTTTGAAATAAATATTTAATAGATAAGTGATGATTAGATGACAGAGGAACCGAAAAAAAATAAAGATTGGGAGAAATATGAATCCTTTGTTGTTACACTTGGGAAATGGGCCTGGATAATAGTACTAATAAATGCTATTGCTACTTTTTTCTATGGTATATGGGTTTTGGTATGGGAAGGTAGATTTTGGTGGATTTGGAGAGTAGGAGTAGCTTATGGGATTTATTTAATTGCATCTGCCGTTTTAATAGCAGTTCTGGCATTTATAATAGTAAAACCGAGATTCTCAGATAAATGTGCCGCTAAAGATTGGGATTATATATTCAATGATGTATTAGTTATTGGAAATGCAAGAATTCCATGGATGCTAATTATAGGGATAGTACTTGAAATTTTTGGCTTATGGTGGTGGGGTGGATTAGCAGTTTTAATCCCGATGATCATCTTATTAGCTGCTGGTCCAAAACCATATAAATGGAAAAAATAGAAATACTTACAATTATAAAAATTGAATTTTTAATTCCTTTTTTTTATTTATTTGTATCACAAAATCTAAGCCCTTTTATTATATTTAAATAATCTTCCATTCTATTTCATAATTTACATTAGTAAAGGATATAATATGTATAATAGCCTTAAAAGATTTCAGAATAAAGTTTATAGTGGCATGAAAATAGGGAATTCTCATAACTGGAACTATACTAATGGAAAATGGCATGAGACTAAAGAATCTCCTGATAAATGGACGTTTCAATTTGACTCCTTAAAAACACGTGTACAACCTGCCCCTGTTAATACAGGTGCTAATATTAATACCAAATTTCATTGGTATATCATAGCTGATCAAATTGCAACTAAAGTTGATAATAATTCATATATGACTTCAATGAACGGAGTTAAATTTAAGGTTGGTCATAAACGTCCTTATTGGAGAACTTTTAGTTATAATTATCCAGAACAAACTTCATATAAACAACGTATTATTGGTTTTTTGGAAGAAGCTATTAGAAAATTAAAAGCAGAAGACTAAAGAATAAATTAATTTAAAAAGAAAATTATCCCCCACCAATTGGTGGAAAAATAGCTACAATATCTCCATCATTAAGAACTGTAGTTTGATTTTGATGGGGTCTTCCATTTATTAATATTTTTAAATTTTGTTCTTCTTTAGGAATATTGGCTTTTTGGATTATAGTATTTACTGTACTTCCTTCTGGTAACTCTAAAAATGCTTCTGGGGGTCCATACTTTCTTAAATTAGCGTATAATTTAATCTTAACAGAAATTGTATTGTTTTTCACTATTTCAACAAACATTAATGCCATTCTTTTAGGGAACAATCCTATTCGATCTCCTTCTCCTAATGTTTTTCCAGGACCACAGTATTTTCCATTAACAAAGATATGACTAATCTCTGATTGTTTAATCTTAAATTTTTCAAGAATGTCGAATATAGTGTTGAATTTATTATTTTTGATAGTTAATGTACTTGGAAGTCCTCTTTCAAAACCTTCTTGTTTTACCCTTTTTCTTAAGTCTCCATATAATTTTACCGTGATTGCCATTTTTAAAAAAAGTCTCTATTTCTATGAATTTAACAAGCTGATGGGAATAAAAGATTATCTTTTATGAAATAAAAATTAGTTGAATTTTATTATTATAAATTATTTATGTAATAGATCTCTATATGGGATATAGAAGTATAGAAAAAAAATTTTAAGAGGGTAAATGTTTATGGAGGATAAACCAAAAGTAGGTTATCAAATTATTGGTACTATAAAGGATATAAAGGGACACTGTAATGCGGGTCATAAAATAGGAGACGAAATAAAACTTGATGGTCATAAAGCTGGAGGGCTATGTGGGTTTTTTTATCATGATATTTTTCCTTATATTATAATGCTACAGTTTGGAGGATCACTTCCAGCTGAATGGGGTGGTGATCCTGACGTTGTGGAGTTAGAATGCCCAGACAGAACCAATGTTGTTAAAATAGAATTGAAAAGAATAAGAAATAATGTTTAAGTTTATTTTTTTCTATTTTTTTTTAAAAAAACGATATTTACAAATTATAAATCTCTTAATCTCGCCTATAATATTAATGAAAATCATTTTGTAATATAAGTAACTAAACATTAAATTTTGACAGGAAATCCCCAAAAATTTTTGAATTTAAGTATGGTTGATTCTCACAATGATGATTTAAAGGAAGACAACTTTTATCATCTTCAAATTGTCGGCATTTATTATACAAAGAATGGTGAATATTTATCTAAATTACCATCAAAAACCGAGCTTGAATTAAGACCAGAACCAGAGAATGCTTATGATAGATTCGCTGTAAGTGTTTGGCATGATGATATAAAATTAGGATATCTTCCACGAAAAAAGAATAAACCATTTTTTAACGCAATTGTTTCTACTGAATTAGTTTTAACTTGTGTTTTAGGTTGTTATATTCCCAGCTCCGAAAACTTCCATTATAAAGGAAGATTTCAACCAGAAAGGGCAAATATTACAATTCATACCTATAGAAATGAAATCAGTTGGCGTCCAGTAAACTTATTACCAGAAGACTCAATGGCATTTTAAGATAATTCAGTGTTGCCTAATAATTTCTATACCTTTCTTTTTAAGATGTTTTATTACAAAAGGGTATCTAATAAGAGTTTCATATTCCAAATCAGGTATTCCTAAATTTTGGATTTGACCATCTGTAAATAAATCGATAAGGATAGCTGCTCTATGTTTTATTCCATATTTCTTTAGTAAATCTAAAGAATTTAACTGATTTTTAAAAAACTTACCCTCTGCTCCTGTGATATTTTCAAAAGTTTTTCCATCAATCCCCTTTAAAGAAACTCTTACATAAATATTCTTGAATTTACTTAGATCTTTTATATAATTTTCATCTAGCAATATTCCATTTGTCTCAAGAATATATAAAGTATTCTTTGGAATTAGACTTATTACCTCAAATAGGTGATTCTTACATATTGTAGGTTCTCCACCACTAATACGTATTAATGATAAATCCATTTTTGTAAGTTTTTCACTTACTTCCTTTGGTGAATAATATTCCCCAAATTTTTCTGGATTCCAAATCTTTTTCTGAGCCCAACAATAAACACATCTTAGATTACAACCTAAACAATCAGCAGTTGCGCACCCTCCATAGAATTGCGTCTTTCTAAATCTATAGAACTTTCTCGAATTATTCCTACATACTTCATTCTGAATAGTTTTTGTAAGTTTAATTGGGTCAATCATAATTGGTAGTATAATATTTTTACATAATTGGAAATTATTTAAGCATCGAAAATATTTCCGTTATAATAGTACAGAAATGTTAAATTTTTAAAACCTTTTTATTCTGTCCATATTTTTATAACAATAATTAAATAATGATACGTAGGTCTTATTTCTTATGACAGTAGAAGATTTGATAAATTTCATAAAAAAAAGAGGAATTAATGACACTTTTCAAATTCTCTCTCAATACGAAAATAACAAAATTGAAAAACGAGTTTTTTATGATAAATTAAATAAATTTAGCTATTATAATTCGTTTCTCAGGGTAAAAGATAAACTCATAGAAAAAAAGTTAATTAACATTGAAAAAAACAACGGTAAGACATACATAGGGTTAACACAAAAAGGAAAAACAGTGCTTGATAAACTCACAGAACTTAACAAATTAATAAAAACCTAATCTTTCTTTATTTTTTATATTATATTTTTTTTATTCATTTAAGAGTTCCTTCTAAAACTTATTTATTGAAAAATTTATATATTTTGTTGAGATCTTGCATTATTGAAACAATATATTACATATTCTAAAAAACTCGAGGTTGAGTAATATACACAAAACAACTAAAAATATTTGTATCTTGATTGGTTTATCAGTATTTATTTTCAGTTTGTTAATATTTAATACTCAGAGTATTTTAGATAATAGTTCAAATGATGATATTGATTCAAATAATGAGTTAATTTATGGAACTGGTACAATTATATATCTAAATATAGAGGGTGGTTTTTATGGGATCTTATCAGATGATGGCGAACATTATGATCCAATTAACTTACCAATAGAATACCAGATAGATGGTTTAAGAATAAGTTTTATTGCCAAAGAAAGAAGTGACCTACTTAGTTTTCATATGTGGGGTAGAATTGTAGAGTTAATTAGCATTCATCCCTTATAATTAAAGGTTTATTACAATTCATTAAATTTTATTTCGAAATCTGTTAGAATAGTAGTAATATCCTCTTCTTTTTTTAAATGGTCTTTCAGGGCGATTAAAATAACAATCGGGACAATAAATCAAAATCATCGTATCGTTCCAAAATTTTTTTGCCATTTTTCGTGATATTGAAGGATTTATTTGACAAAATTCCTCAAATGTTAGTGATTGATTACAATCAGCACAATTTTTAACATTTCTTTTATATAGAGTCATTTATAAAATTGCTTATTATTTTATTTAAAGACCCTAGACTAAGAAAATTTTAAGAATTATCCACTTAAATTCATCATATATTACTCTTTATAAGAAAAAAAAAAGGACGATGTACGATAGTACCATAAGGATAATAATTATGTTGTTGTTCTCAATAACAGTCCTAAGAATAAGAAATCTACTACCCAGATTCTGAATAGAATTTTAAATATTTTCTTAAATTAAATTATATGAAACACATAATGAAAAATACTTTAATTGAAGCTTATCATATGAAGGAGTTTTCGATATCCTTAGACTCTAACCCAACAACAGGATATTCTTGGGTTCCGATATTTGATAAGAGTTTTCTAGAATTAAGAGGTCGTTCATTTAAAAGGGATGACCAAAAATTTGGAAGCCCGTCAAAAGAAGTGTTTAAATTTTACCCCATAAGGCGTGGCAATACAACTCTTAAAATGATCTATAAAAGATCTTGGGAAGAAAAGGGAGTAAAAAAAGTATATTTTGAAATAAAAATTAAAAAATAAGATTTAATTTCACTAACACTTAATTCCCCTCTTTTTCATAGTTATGACTATAAATATCTTTTTGATTTTAAGAAGTCAGGTATCTCTTTAAGAGGATTATCGAAAAAACTAACTCTTTCTAAATTTCTTAATTTTTTCATAGATTCTGGAAGTGATTTAATTTCATTACACATCAAGTTTAAAACTTTCAAAGAAGTTAAATTTCCAATACATTCAGGTATAAATTTAATAAATTGAGTACTTAAATGAAGTTCTTCAAGATAATTAAGTGAACATATTTGTGGGGGAAATACTCCTAAATAAGGTTCTCGTGAATACAAATAAATATGTGTAAGATAACCAAGTTCATTTATTTTATAATGATTCATAAAATGTAATGGATCATATTTTTCTGAGTGATAAATATCTTCATCTTTTTCTAGCTTTTGTAGCCTAAAACCACTTAGAAGTTCTAATAATCCTAAAACAGGTGCCTCATCTTCATTAACACCCTTGATAATATATTTTTTTGCTTGTTTTCTCTTAGCGAGTTCAAATAAAGATTTAGGGATAAGTTTTATATTATTATTCCACAAAGGAAGATGTCTAAGTCTATTAAGAGAACCGATCCAGTGAGGTAAAGAATTAAGCTTATTTTCTTCTAACTTTAATATTCTTAAGTTTTTGAGAAAAAAGATTGAATTAGGAATTTTTTCAAAATTATTGTGATAGAGACTTAAATATCTTAAATTTTCTAAATTACGGATTGTTCTAGGTAAATATTTTAAAGAATTATAGTTCAACCTTAAATATTTCAGATTTTTAAGCAAGCCAATGGACTTAGGAATAGCATTCTTACTAGGTAGAGATAAAGCTATAGCATGACCATTTTTTACAGCTAAAATCTTTGGCCCGTAATGTACCCCATAAAAAGGATAAGGCCAAAACTCTGTAAATTTATACTTATAAACATAATTAATATTAATATCCATATTTTCTCCTATATTTGCCAAATAAACAAATAAATCCTTAAAAAATTTAGCCTCATCTGGAACTACAGAAAAAATTCTTGAAAATCTTTGTAAAATTTCTTGCTTTAAAATAATAGAATTCTCATCAAAATTATTCTCAAGCACTTCTATCATCGTTTTTAATACTAGATTTGACC
>JBHLKV010000086.1:6603-11406 GCA_048886305.1 Candidatus Hodarchaeota archaeon | reverse complement strand
TGGTCTTTCAGTATATTCAGTGTTAATTAACTCTTTAAATGGTTTAATAACTATTTCTTTATAAAGATTTAAATTGAAGGGTTCTTCTTCTGGACGGTAAGGGATTCCCAAACCTCCTCCAAAATCTATAAATTTAAACTTTATATTAAGCGTGTCAATAATTTTTTTAATAATTGATAGAAATTTCTTAGTAGCTTGTTCAAAATCATAAGGATTATTTATCCCAGATCCAATATGCTGATGAATTCCAAAATCCTTAAAGCCCAACTTTCTTGCTCTCTCATATGCTTCAATAGCTTGATTTTCTAGGATTCCAAACTTAATGTCTCTTCCAGCAGTAATATCATGGCTATGATGCCCTGCTCCAAATTCAGGATTTATCCTAAAAGATAAAATTTTTTTTTCTTTCTTTAATTTATTGTATGCTCTTTCTAGCCTTTCTAATTGACTAAGACTATCTAAATTTACAACAACATCATTTTTAATAGCAAAATCGAAGTCCTCATTGGTAAACATGTTTCCAGTATAAATGATTTTCTCTGGTGAAATCCCTGCTTTAAGACAGGTATAGACCTCTCCTTGTGATGTACAATCAAAATGTGATCCCTCAGAATTAAGTATCTTTAAAATTGAAATATTTGAATTTGCCTTAACAGCAAAGTGAATATCATTTTTTTTATATTCGGAGTCAATAAAGTGTTTTAATTCTTTATATCTGTTTCGAATTATATTTTCATTAATAATATAACAAGGAGTTCCATATTTTTTGGCTAATTCTAACGTACTTAAATCCCCAAAATATAATATTCCGTCTCGATACTCCAAATCTTTATATTTTAACCATTCTTCATACTCCACTTTTTCAATACCTCGGAAATTCAACTTTTTCAATTACACCTTTGAAGACTTTCTCTATAGGACCTTCCATAAAAACCTTTTTCCCATCATAAGTTATTATTAAATCTCCTCCATCATTATGAATAATTATCGGAATTTTTTTTTCAAAAAGCCCTAGGATAGATCCTGCTACTACAGCTGCGCATGTTCCTGTTCCGCATGACTTGGTTATCCCTACTCCTCTTTCAAATACCCTTAAAACTGCTTCATGTTTAGATAAGACTTTAACAAACTCAACATTAACTTTGTTTGGGAAACGTTCATGGGATTCTAATACCGCTCCATACTTATTTAATTCATCATCATCTAATTGTTCCTTTACAAATATAATCGCATGAGGGTTCCCCATTGAAACTGCTGTGAATTTAAAAATTTTATCCAAAACCACAATTGGCTCATTAACACATTTATTAATATTATCCTCTAAGATAACAGGAATTTTTTCACAGTCTAAAATAGGAGCCCCCATGTCAATCTGTACACTTTTTACTGTATTGTTTACAATATTAAGTTTAGCCCCAATTGGTCCCTTAAGTGTTTCAATCTTAATCTGACCTTTTTTTATGATATTGTTCTCATAAATGTATTTTGAAAAACACCTAATTCCATTTCCACACATCTCAGCTTCTAATCCATCATTATTAAATATACGCATTCTTATATCTGCATTTTTCGAATCGCAAACAAAAATAAGACCATCCGCGCCAATTGAAAAATGTAGTTTACACAACTTAACTGCTAGTTCTGATTTTTTTTGCTCAGGGATGTTCCATTCGATGTCATTAATAATTATATAATCATTACCTAATCCATGATATTTCTCAAAATCTAAATTTTCTAAAAAATAATTTTCCATGATTAATACATTATTTGTTAAATCAGACTATAACTCTTTTTAAAATAAGATTATAAAAAAGGAAAAATTATTAAAATTTATATTTAATATCTATTTCAACACCGATTATGTCTAATGAATGATGAACTACAAAAAATTATTCCTTTTAGGCTCGATGTTTTTACTAATGTTACCAATCACTAATGCAATGGCTTTTACGCATATAGATAATATAAAAAATGGCAATTATGTATTTTTTTTAGTTGATCTAACTGTAGATGAAAATATTGAGTTAGAGGTAACCCATGTAGAAAGTGGGAATTTTACTCTTTTTCTTTTCAATAAAAGACCAACTCAATCATATGTAACCAGTGATAATTCCCTTAGTAATTCAATTTTTAGTGCCAGTGTGGCTTATAGTTTAGATGATAATCCTTATATAAATTATACTGCTCCAGTAGAAAAAATTTATTATATTGAGATTATTTTAGTCAGTGGAGGACCTGACACTTTTACTTTAACTAGTACACATGATTTAACCAGGTATTATCTTCCCCAAATTCCTGGATATCAGCTACCAGCTTTAATTTTCTCATTAATTTTTGCGTTAGGATTAGTAATTGTATTATATAAGAGAAGAATAAAGAAAATTAATTAAGAGACAAATTCTTTTTAAAATAATAAATTGACGAAATCCGTCATCAACTATATTTAAAGGATTTTCATTTTCCAATATTTTTCTATTCAAAGATTTTCAATTTTGATAGAAATGAGCAAAAACGATACTACTTGATCGATTTCTAACAGTCAATTTTAAATTCTATTTAATAATTTCTTATCTATCATAATTTCAAAAATTAATATCGTGATGTAAAATTTCCTTTGAAGAACTTAGTAAAAAATTAGCAGAATTAATGAAAGATACTGAATCTATGGAACTTGTAGATGTTGATTTATTTGCTGAATACTTGGAATTTCAAGTCTTACCAGGCATGGTTGCTGGAGCAGCCCAAGCAGTTTTGCCGGGGATAGGGAAAGCAGAATGGACTCCAACCAAATTCTCACTGGATGTAGAATTTCCAGGAAAAATCGAAACCATTGAATTTATACGCTCTAATGGAAAAAAAGCTGTTATTGGCGGTGAAGTGGTTCCTCCTTTTTATAATTTCCTAGGACTTGATAAACGAAATCCTAATCCGCCATTAGTAACCTATGATGTGTTCGATATGGGTGCTAAGATGATGCTCCCAAAACCAATTAAACTTGAATATGGTGAAGTATTAGCTGACCCTGCTCAATGGGCAAAATTCGCTGTAGATAAATTTGGTGCTGAATGTATTACATTCCATAGTTTGTCTATTGATCCAGCAATGGGAGATGTACCTATTAAACAATCTGTAAAATTCTTAGAAGATATCCTTCAAACAGTAGATGTTCCTGTAATAATTGGTTGCTCTGGAAATAAGAAAAAGGATATTGAACTTTTTCAAGCTACTGCAGCAGCCACAGAAAGTGAAGTTTTAATGCTTTCAGCAGCAGATAAGGCTACTTGGGAGGATGTTATCCCTCTAGCCGTGAAATATGATCACAACTGTCTACTCTGGACAAGTTTGGATCTAAACAACCAAATCAAGATGAACAAGGATGCTCTTGAACTTGGTCTTCCTCGTAATAGAATAGTAATGGATCCGACCTGTGCGACACTCGGTTACGGAATGGAGTACAGCTTCAGTATTTACCAACGTATGCGTGTAGCAGGGCTTTTAGGCGAGACAGATTTAGCCTATCCCATAAGTGGTGGTACTACAAACGCATGGGGTGCCCGTGAAGCCTGGATGAGCGAAAAAACAGCTCCTGAATGGGGATTGAGACAATACAGGGGGCCTATTTGGGAGATTATTAATGCTCTGAGTTTAACTCTTGTCGGACTCGATTTAGCAATGATGTTTCACCCTGTTGCGGCAAAACATCTGAAAGATATAACAAGTCAATTCTTTGAAGCAGTTCCAAAAGAATTGGATGATAAAGGGTATTACGATTGGGTTTCTGCGAATTTAAAACGTTAGACTAATTCTTTTTTTTAGTTTTTTTTTTTAAAAAATTTAATTTGTTTACTTTTGTTGCTCTTTATATAATTTCTTAATATAGGCTCTTAATCTCTCAAAACTAACTCCTGCTATTATTAAAGAAAGAGGGTTATGATTGCTCCAAGCCAATTATTTAGGTAATGACAGATTATAGGCATCCATATATTTCTTGTTTTTAAATAAATTAGTCCAAAAGCAAATCCATTAATTAATTGAAATCCAAATCGTGAGAAAAACAATAAATAATTAACATCTAAAAAAAATTGAAAGGTATTAACAGGAATATGAATTAACATAAACAATAAACCTTGAAAAATAATAGCTTTCTTTTGCCCGAGGGCTCTTTCTAATTTAGATTGGATTACACCTCTAAATAGAAATTCTTCGAGAAATGCGTTAGAATAGAAAAAAATCACCAATACAAATAATGAGATTTCTATAAAGAGACTGTTATAAAATCCAATATAAACGTTAATAATGATGCTAAAAACTGCAACTTGCCAAGATTTAATTTTGGAATTGATACCAAGGTCTTTAATTGTCCAATGATTTTTGTAATGGGTATATATTAACGGTACAAATAAAAATGTGATTGAATTAAGTCCCAGAGTGATATAAATACTATCAAAAATTGGTTTTAAAACAAATATATTCAGTGCTAAGCAAATGATTACAATTAGGGTGTATATTCCTGCTTCTATAAGTTCATATTTTGGGCATTTTGAACGCGGAAGGGGATCTGGGTTTTTTCCCGTTTTGAGAAGAAGATATAAGAGAATAATATGTGGTATGGCTGGTATGAAAATTCTTAAAATAAGATCATTTATATCCAAAATTCATTTCACTCTAATAGAAAATAAGAATTAAATAATTGAAGTAAGAATTAACATTTCAATAAGTTTTTGAATAGATTAGTTTTCTTAATATTATCAAAATCAGAATCTTTTAAGGCTTTTTCCTTAAATTTTGGATTAAGTTCAATAG
>JBHLKV010000086.1:0-6503 GCA_048886305.1 Candidatus Hodarchaeota archaeon | reverse complement strand
TAGATTAGTTTTCTTAATATTATCAAAATCAGAATCTTTTAAGGCTTTTTCCTTAAATTTTGGATTAAGTTCAATAGCTTTCTGAAAATATTTTATTGCTAACTCTAAATTGTTTTTTATAAATGGGATTAGGAAGAGATTCCGACCCATGCCATACTCGGTTACGGGATGGAGTACAGCTTCAGTATTTACCAACTAATGAGAGTGGCTGGATTATTAGGTGAAACTGATTTAGCATATCCTATAAGTGGTGGAACCACAAATGCTTGGGGTGCTCGTGAGGCTTGGATGAGCGAAAAAGTAGCACCTGAGTGGAGTTTAAGACAATACAGTGGACCTATATGGGAGATTATTAATGCATTAAGTTTAACACTTGTCGGGCTTGATTTAGCAATGATGTTTCACCCTGTGACAGCAAAATATTTAAAAGATATAACAAGCCAATTCTTTGAAGCAGTCCCTAAAGAATTGGATGATAAAAGGTATTATGATTGGGTTTCTGCGAATTTAAACTCTTTTTTATTACAAATTTTTACCCCTAAAATGTATGTTTTACCACTATTTTCTAAATCTTACCATTATCTTCAATATAATCTTTATATATTCATGATACAAATATAAAGATCAAATAAAATGAATTATTGATTAGGATCATTAATTTTATAGACAAAATAAAAGAAAAAAAAAAGGAAAAATTAAAATGAAAATTTCTCAAAAAAAAAATAAAAATACGTATATAGTAGTCGCTGTTTTAATTATTATTGGATTAATATTGATGTTTGGGGGTATAGCAATCATGCGCTCTTCCATAATAGAAGGATTGACGATTTTTTTTGTAGGGTGTATCTTGGGATTTATAGGTGTTGGTATACTTGAGTGGTAGAAGAAATCTTCAAGATATCGATTTTACAGGTGTTAATTTACAAATTGATTTCTAACAAAATCACTAATTTGATGATTTCACATTTTTTTTTTAGAAATTTATATATTTTAAATTGTAATTTTATAAGGTGATATATGAAGAAACTAACTAAAGAAGATCTTGAATATATATCATCATATACAGAACAAAGATTACAATCTTTAGCGAATGAACAAATTTGGAAAGGTACAGGAACAGAATTAGATCCCTTTATTGTTAAAAACGCTAATATTCTTGGTCAAGCAATTTTACTTAATAAAACATGTTTATATATATCCTTTATCAATTGCAATTTTGATCGAGTTCAGTTTGAAGGCTGTCAAAATATTTTACTAAAGAATTGTACATTTAAAAAATTGGTTTTAAATAAATGTAAAAAATTTCAAATCGATGACAGCTTCATAAATGAATTAAGTTTTTCAAAAACAAAACATATTTCCTTCAAAAATAGTATAGTCTTAAATGTCTCCAAGAAATATAGAATTAAAAGTATAGTTTTTAAAGATTGTCAAATAAATAATAGTTTTTTGGATTTTATTTTAAAAAAGAGTAATAGTGGATTATATTCAAACACAAAAGAAACTGTTACTTCTATTATCATAATTTTTGTTTCTTTAATTCTATTTAGGTTATTTATTTTGGAATCTACAGAACTAGGAAATCTCATACTATATATTGTAGTAACTCTTCTACTACTAATTTTTTTATTATTCTCCTTTTTCCATGAATTCAAGCTAAGAAAAAAGCGTCCGAAAATAAAGATTTTAGATAATAGATAACCTATAAGTATCTTTTACATAGGCATTTCCATAAGTTTGACAAGGAAATTTTTTTGCCAGTTTCTTTCGAACTTAAGTATATGAATCGAACTTAAATTGAATATTCTTATCTTTGAGCCATTTTTTTAATTCTGTGTCATCTTTAAAACGCTCTTTTATTAAATATAACAAAACTGAAGAAACATACTCTTCTTTTACCGTTAGCCAATACTCATGATCGAAATCGCCAAAAAATTTTTTTACTGATTGACCACAATCGTATCCTGAGAGAACCAGATCACCATTCTCCTTAATTTCAGCAACAAGGGTATGTACTTCATTTTCTTTGGTTCTATAATCGTAAATTGTAATTTTTTTCATATATCCACTCTATTTTAGAAGTTATTCACTATTTTCTAATCAAAAAAAAAGAATGAATCTTTATTAATTCATTTAGAACTCTATTCCTTTAATTCTACACAAAAAAGTAAATCTAAGCACTAACTTTTTGCTTAATACTTAAATTGGTGACTTACTTCATTTAGTTTATAAACGAAATACAAAGAAGGAAAAATTAAAATGTATTGCCCATATTGTGGTTCAGAAATACTTGATAATTCAAAATTTTGCCCCGATTGTGGAGAAGCCATAAAGAGAGAAAAAGTTATTCCTGAAGGAAAACCAATTTATTCAGAAAGAGAGAAGATTTACTATGATTGGTTGTATAACTTCTTTCAAGAAAACAAATTAAAAGCCTTTACAGTTAAATCTTTAGAAAATAGATTAGATCCAATGAATGAAAAAGAATTAGGCAGCCTTCTTCAAAATATTCTAAATAAAATGAGAGATAGTAAGATAATCGGATCTGCCCTGCACGATGGGGAAACCCATTACTATTTTTCCGATTACAAGGAACCTGAAATTTTTGATTCAGGTCAAGAAAAACAAATAAGTATAAAATCCTCAGAAGGGGACAATACTGCTCTTATCTTAGTTGCGGTCATAGGATCGATTATTGGATTTATTTTAATTATTGCTGCTATACCAACAATTATTAGGGGTTCTCCTTCTGCAGGTATCACGATGATTGTAATAGGTATAATAGTCATTACCATAGTAAGTCGCGGTAGATGTTTTCTTTGCTTTTATGGCTGTGAGGGTTGCGGTGATTGCGATTGTGATTGTGATTGCTAGTTAATCTTTAATATTGTTCAATGACTATTTAAATGAGGATCGTGAGAATATGGATTCAGCACTAGAAGAAGATCTTGAAGATAAACATAAAAATAGTTTTCAGAAGGATAAAAAAATTATAATTGATTGGTTAGCGCATCATGATCCAAAACGGGAGGATTTTAATGATCATGTATTTTATATCTTTAACTATGCTGTTTGCATAGGATGTTTTGCATTTTTGTTAGGTGCTACTTTCGCCTTGATAATAGGCAATTTATTTTATTATTATATTGTAAATTTCATTAGTTTACCTATAGTTCTCATGTTCTTCTTTATTGGCTGGATCCCTTCAATTTTTCAATATGGGATTCAAATTTTAAGAAAAAAACCACTAAAGAATCGTATAATTAAATTTACTTGCCGTTTTCTTTATCCAGTTGGCAGTATCATCTTTATATTTAAATCTCCAATTTGGGGTCTTGCAATTTCAATTCCTGCAGGTTATGTAATAATTTATATAAGAAAGATCAAAAATAAAACATTAAAAACGTAATAAACTAGTTCTTTTAAAGTGGATAAATTGATCCTCAAATTACATTGTATTTGATATTCGAAGATGTTAAATATAGGTTTATAATTTTTTAATATGTAGTATTACCATTTTTGGTGAAAAATCCTTTAAAAAATAAGAAGGTATCCTAAATTGTCGAGAATGGAAAAATATGAAATTAGACCAAATCAAATTTCAAATCTAGAAAGATGTAAGAGGGAATTTAATTATCTAATTGATAATTTTGATGAAATAGAGTCTATTTTAAAAACAAGCAATGAAAAACCAAAAAGCATTGATTCTAGACAAGATTTAGCCACTGTGCTTAAAAAATTTTCTGATGAAAAGCAATCACTTTATTCAAATAGTAGAAACGGATTCTTAAATAGTATAAATGAATATAAGAGGAAGCTTAAAGAAGGAGTTGATAGAGATGTGGTATTTGCAAAATTCTTTAGGGCATTCCCCTCTTGTATGCCTAGCCGAGATTTTATCAACAAATCAAAAATTCTATAAGAAATATAAAAATAAGATTAGATATTTAGGATTTTTGGATCTTAATCAAAAAATTTTGACCATCAACAACAAATTCTAATATTTTATTTTCTCCATGTTTCTCAATATAATTTTTAATATTTTCTCCTGCCTCGGCATAATCTCCTGAAACTTTTAAAATGTCTCCACTAGCCATTTCCAATAACTTCCTTTTTGTTTTTGCCACTGGCAATGGACAAACCAAACCATCACATTTTAGCTCAAATTCATTTCCCATAACAATCTATTCCTCACATTATTAACTAAATATTACACTATCCGCTTCTTCACACATCTCAAGAAAACCGTTCATAGTAGTTTTTTCTATTCCCACCATCAATTCATCGACAGCCATTCCACGTGCTTTCATACATACTCCACAGGCTTTTACTTTAGCACCTTCCTCAATTACATCTTTTAACCATTGTCCAACATTGTCATATGTAGTAGGATTTTGGTTTTTTTTTCCGACCCAAATCCCATCTTCCACTAGAAAAATATTTACGCGATGTCCTTCTAAAAGAGCAGTATAAGCAAATCGAAGCATAGTATAAGGTCGTTCTTTGGTATACTGACCACTGCCAATGGCAATTGTGAAAACTTTCTTTTTTTCTGCCATGATATATTTGAAAATAAAATTGGATTTATTAATCTTTTCGTAGGAATTTATGGAAAAAATCGATAAATACAAATAATATCAATTGTAGAATTTTATTATTGATAATTGAATTCAGTAGTAATTAAATTGAATATTGAATATTTTAGGAATTTTATAAAACTTACTCAATATAAAAGCTTTTCAGAGTTAGCAAAGGATTTACCAATTTCCCAAAGTACATTATCACATCAGATATCCCAATTAGAAAAAGATTTTGGAGTCGTTTTAATTGAAAGATCAACTAAAAGATTTGAAATAACTGAAGCAGGAAAAGTATTTCTTAAAAATGCAGTAGAAATTATTAACTTATATGATACTTGTAAACAGGAGATATCAAAGTTTAAATATCAGAGAGTCGAAGAGATTATAATTTCTGCATCAACTATTCCTGGATCTCATATTTTGCCAAAATACATAGCAGATTTTCGAAATAAAAATCCTAATGTTAAATTTAAAATCCTAATTAATAATTCTCAGAAATCTATTGAAAATTTAAAGAAAAATATGACAGATTTTGCGGGTATCGGGAGTTTTATGAATAATGATGAATCTGAATTTGATTATGTTGAAATTGGGCAAGATGAATTAAAATTCATATGTTCTCCTACTCATGAATTACTTAAAGAAGGGAAAGATGTAGTAAATTTTAGTGATCTTATTAAATATCCCTTTGTGTGGAGAGAAAAAGGATCTGGAATGAGATATACCTTTAAACATCAATTCCCCGATTATAAAATGTTAAACATAAAACTTGAAATAAATGACAATGACTCGATCACTTCCACAGTTAATGAATCTAATTATATAAGTATTATGAGCAAAATGATGGCAGATAAAGCAGAATCAGCAGGTTTGATAAAATATCTAAAAGTTAATGGCTATCCCTCAATTGCGAAAAGACCTTTATATTTTATTAAGTTAAAAAATAAAGGATTAAGCAACCTTAAGAAGAGATTCTGGGATGATTTAAAACTAAAATTTACTAAAATATAAAAGATAAAATTAAAAAAAAAAAAAATAAAGAATTTAAAGGGTAGTCTTTTTCTGAAAGATTTTAACTCCTATAATGATAAATGCGGCAGTGAATGCTAGTATCATAAGGATTCCTCCCCATATGGGAAAGATTGTAGCTTCAGAAGTGGGAGTTATTATATTACCACTATACAGCAAATCAGAGAAAGAATCTCCAACAACAGTTAATTGGAGATAAACCTGTTTGACCCAATACTGTGGAGTGAAAAATACTCCCGCATTATCCAAGGGAAAAAATGATCCTGATATAAACATTAAGGACATATGAGTCAACATTGCAATTCCGTTCGCTCCTTCAGGGCTATTAAGAAAACTTGCAATAATGAGACCTAATCCTATTGATGCAACTCCATAAATCATTGCAATCAAGTAGCCAATCGGCAGCATGGCAAGTTCAAAATGTGCTCCTAATACTCCATATCCAAATCCAAATATTAAAATGAGCTGGAGATTCATGAAAATGGTCTCAGATATCACAGCTCCTAAAAATACATTTCCACGACTCACAGGCATTGCATCTATGAACTCTAATGTTCCATCTTTTTTACTCATTGAAAACATGACTGCACTTGATACTGTAGATATCCCAATTGTATATACAACGATTCCTGGAAATTCTACGTCGAAAACTGTTAACCCATTTATTATCATAGTTTCATCAGAATCCATGAATGCTAACTTGTAGACAATCAACATCATTATTGGAAATGCAACAGTCCAAAACATCGAGCCATAATTTTTCAGTTTCTCTTTTATATTCTTCTTGGCAATAAACCAGGCTTTTAAATCAATCATATTCATTAATCTCGTAACCCCCTACCAGTTAGCTTTAAAAATATATCTTCAAGAGAATCTTCCCTAAAGTGTAAAGTC
>JBHLKV010000085.1:0-11653 GCA_048886305.1 Candidatus Hodarchaeota archaeon | reverse complement strand
TTTTCTTCTCTTGCTATAATTTATTATAGTAGAGGTGATCTTGAACAGGCTTTAAAATTTAGTAAACAGAGCTTAATGATTAATGAAATTGATATTTTAACAAAATTAAGTACTCTACATGTTTTAGGAAACATTTATAAAGAGAAAGGCGAATTAAATCGAACTCTAAGGCATTTTAATCGGGCAGCTAGACTTGCAGAAGAAAATGATCATACAGAGGAATTTATAACCCATTTAATGGGAATTGGAACAACTTATAGGATGAAGGGAGATTATGTACAAGCTTTAGAAAACCTAAAACGAAGTTTACAACTTTCTGAAGACTCTGGATTCCTAATGGGAATGAGTGCTTCACTTTTTTATTTAGTTTTAATTAGTCTAGATAATAATTCTCTGGAACAAGCAAAAGCATACTTAGCTCGGTTAGAAGAACATAGCCTTCAAATTGAAAGTAAAATCTTTAATCAGGCATATTTAATAGCAAAAGCATTAGTTTTAAGAAAAGCTAGGCGAATCCGGAATTATACAGAAGCCGAAGTTTTGTTAAAAAAAGTCATTGAAAGTGGAAAGTTAACTCCTACATTTTACCTCTTGTCACTTGTTAATCTATGTGATCTTTTCTTAGAAGAATTATACTTGACTAATAATCCAGAAGTTTTGGAAGAAATTAATTCACTAATTAATAAAGTATTAGAAACAGCTGAGAGTAATAATTCATATCTGTGGTTAGCAGAAACAAAACTATTGCAAGCAAAGCTCGCACTAATACAAATGGATTTTGATAAATCTAAAAAATTATTAATACATGCCCAGCAAATTGCTGAAATACATGGTTTTGACTTGTTAGCGATTAAAATTTCAAGTGAACATGATGACTTATTAGAAAAATTAAATGTATGGGAAAATCTTAGAATTACCAATGCACCAATATCAGAACGCATAAAATTAGCATCTTTTGAGGGAGTTATAAATCGTATGCAAGGAAAAGGCGCGGTAGAGTCCCCTAAATTAACCCCTGAAATATCTGTATTACTTTTAATAATCGGAGAGGGTGGTTTTCCTTTATTTACTAACCAATTTACAGAAAAACAGATTTTTGCTGACAATCTAATCAGTAGTTTTCTAACGGCCTTTAATACTTTTAGCAGAGAACTTTTTTCTAAAGGACTCGATAGAGCGAAATTTGGGGATTATATGCTCCTCATGCAGAGTGTAGATATTTACTCAGTTTGTTATCTATATAAAGGACCAACGTATTTTGCTAAGCAAAAATTAACTCAATTTGCCGACAAAATCCAAAATACACCTTCTATTTGGCAAACTCTAAACAAATTCTATAAAACAAACCGCATTATTGAATATAAGGATTTACCAGCACTTAAACCCCTTATAAAAGAAATTTTTCTTACTTAAAATTTTAAATTGTAAAAAATTATTAAGAGTATGAGTAAGAATAAACATCATTTTGAAATTTCAAAACATAAAGATTATTTATATGTAATTAAAGAAAATATTTCTGTTGTCCATCCTGCTTATACTAATGATCCTCTTAATTTGTACCTGCTTTTAGGATCTCATTCTGCTCTTTTGCTAGACACAGGATGTGGGCTATCACCTCTAAAACCAATTGTAGATGATTTGATAGATAAGAGAAAATTATTAATATTTAATACTCATTATCATTGGGATCATCAATTAGGCAATGTAGAATTTGGAGAGGTGTATATTCATGAAAATGAAGTGGATCTTATTTCAAAACCTTATGATGTTTCATATTTGAAAGATTCCCCGAATGAAATTGTAAAAATATATGCAGAACAAAATTATTTAATTCCTCCAGCAAAAACAATTAAATCATTAAAAGATGGAGATGTTTTTGATTTAGGTGAAATAGAAATAAAAGTAATTCACTGTCCAGGACATTCTCCTGGCTCTATCTGTCTGTTAGCAAGTACAGGTGAACTTTTTACGAGTGATGTTGCTTATTATGGAGATCAATTTTTACCCAAAAAAGAAGATTTTCCTGAAGTTCTTAAATCCCTTTCTAATTTAATAGATTTATGTGAAAAGCAAAAAATTCTAGAACTATATCCGTCACATAGAAATTATCCATGTGATAAAACACTTTTAACAGATCTTTACAGTGGTATTAAAAATATTGAGAATTTGTGGGATACAAAGGTGGTATTTGATTTCTTTAAAAGATGGCAAATTGATGATGAGAGTGGTAAATTTAGATATTACATATCAAAATTGTAAAAAATTTAAAAAAAAGATTTAGATTATATAATTTAATAGGCTTTTGTGCCACACTCTCGACAAAAAGGACCAACCAATTCTGCACCACAATTTGGACAGAAGTTTAGGCCTTCCTTTTGGCTTTGATCAGTAACTTGTGTGACCGTTGTTGGTTGTTCTACTGGTTGTGGTTGATACTTTGGAACAACACCCGCTTGTTCTTGTGAATAGGCATAACCAGCCATGCTACCACCTACAACTCCCAAAATACCACCTATGATTGGAAGATAAAAGCCAACACTTGGATCACCAACACTCCAAAAACCGGGGAATTCCTGTTCTAAACCAACATAATATATACCCAGACTGATAAACGCTAAGACTCCCCCTACTAAACCTGTCACTGTGGCAATTTTGTGATCATTCTCGCGATTTTCCTTACTAGCTGCTACAATCATTAATATAAATGCAGCTATTAATAATATAAGTGCTGTTATTCCGCAAGACATATACTCTTCAGTATCAATAATATCAAAATCTGTATCTGAATATCCATAAAAACTATAACTATAGAAATATAAACCAAAATACCATATGAGTTCCGTAGCCCTGAATGTATAGCCATAATAAGACTCAGACACAAAATTATGAGTAGCTGGAAGAAATATACTGATTATTACTAAAATTGCACCAGCTTTTAGTAATTTTGGAATATGTCGTATATAATCTGTTGATTTTGTTTGTGCCATAATTATTTCCTTTTTTTTTTATTGGATTTTCATTTAATTTTAATGTACAATTTATATTAATCATTAAGTTGTATATAAGACTTACATTCTATCAGCTACTCTGAAAAAGTAGGAAATTTAAAAAAAAATAATTAAATGGTTTAATATAGCAATAGCAAGTAGTATCCAGATAATATGCGTCCTTGTTAATGTTCTAGTTTCTGCTATATTTAACACCACTTTTTATTATTATTGGATTTTTAAAAATTTAAATAATTAATATTAATCAATGAGTAGTATAGAAGAATTATATTCTGACTATTATTCTTAATTTAAAGATCTAATTCTTGAAAGAGATATTACACTTTAACTATTTTAAAAGATTAAATATTTTAGTTAATGACTATAATAAAATTTAATATATCAAGATTTAAAATTAAAAATAATTCATGTGAGTTTTAAATGTTTGATAAAAATTATTTGGAAAAAATCAGAGAAGAAAAAGAGAAATGGGATAAGCAATATGAAAATTTGAAAGAGCGTAACATTAAATTTGTCACGGATTCTGAAATCCCTATTAAAAACCTTTACACACCTTTAGATATAAAAAATAAAAATTATTCAGAAGATATCAATTTTCCTGGAATGCCACCATATACACGTGGAGTTTATCCATCTATGTATAGAGGGCGATTATGGACTATGCGATTGTTTTCTGGTCATGGAACTCCTGAAGAAACTAATAAAAGATGGAAGTTTCTTTATGAGAATGGTGAAACAGGTTTTAGTGCTGCTGTTGATGCATTAACTTTTAACGGAATTGACCCAACTAACAAGGATGGGGCTCCAGAAGTAGGTACTTCAGGTGTGCCACTTTATTGCATTGACAGTCTTTTTGCTTTAACTGAAGATATTCCAATAGACAAAATTAGTGTAGCTTTAGTTGTAGAACCTTTTACATCAGCTCCAGTATGTTCAATGTATTTCAATATGGCAAAAATGCGTGGATACGATATAAAACAATTGATGGGAACAACTCAAAATGATATTTTAACTATGACAGTAGGTTATATACCTTACAAAAATAGTCCCCCTAACCATATACTTCGTTTAGCATGTGATTTCATTGAATGGACAGTTGCTCAAAAGAATGTTCCTAAATGGCACCCGATAAACTTTACAGGATATAATTACAGGGAAGGAGGCATTGATGCTGTACAGGAGTTAGGTTTTGTATTTGCTAGTGCTTGTTCACATATTGACAACTTAATTGAAAGAGGATGGAAAGCAGATGATTTTGTTGGGCGTTTAGCATTTCATTTAGCAGCTCATAAAGATTTTTTTGAAGAAATTGCCAAATTCAGGGCCGCTCGGAGGGTTTGGTATAAATTAATGAAAGACAAGTATGAAGTCAAAGATCCGAGAAACTTAGGCTTCCGTTTTCATGTACAAACAGCTGGATCTTCTTTAACAGCCCAATCACCTAAGATAAATATTGTAAGAACAGCAATTCAGGCTTTAGAAGCAAACTTAGGGGGCTGTCAATCACTGCATACAAATTCTTACGATGAAGCAATTTGCTTACCATCTGAGGAAGCCGCTTTAGTTGCCTTAAGAACCCAACAAGTAATTTCAGAGGAAAGTAAAATTCATAATACCATAGATCCTCTTGCCGGGTCATACTTTATTGAATGGTTAACAGATGAAGTAGAAGAAAGAGTGTGGAAATATATTGGTAAAATCCAAAAAGTGGGCACTATCGATAAAGCCCTCTCTACAGGATTCCTTTACAAAGAAATGAGGGATGCATTCCATAAACGGCGAATGAAACTTGAGAGTGGTGATGAAATAATGCTTGGAGTAAATAAGTATGTTGTACCTTATGACACAGTCACGGATGTTTTTAGAACTAATAAAGAGGCAATAGATATTGAAGTTCGTAGAATTGAAAAACTAAAAGCTCGAAGGGATAATGATAAGTTAGAAAAAATATTAGACAAGTTACGAGTTATCTGTGAGAAAGAAGAAAATGTGATGCCAGTAGTTATGGAAGCAACACGAGAAGGTGCTACTGTTGGAGAAGTATGTAATGTCTATAGAGAAATATGGGGGACTTGGGATCCTCCATTAGCAATCTAATTATGGAGGTGTAAAGTATGTCAGAAAAAAAGATCAGAGTACTCATGAGTAAACCTGGCATCGATGGTCACTGGCGTGGGGGAAATTTTTGAGCTTTTTGCTCATTAACGCCAATAGTCGTCAGTCGTGCCATACGAGATGCTGGAATGGAACTCATTTTTGGAGGATTTCAAAATATTGAGCAAATTGTTGAATCTGCAATTCAAGAAGATGTTGATGTTATAGGACTAAGCATTCATTCTGGAGCACATTTTGCTTATACACAGCAAGTTATTGATTTATTAAAAGAAAGAGGAGTTTTAGATAATATTATGATACTTGTTGGGGGAGTAGTCCCCGCAAAGGATTTTCCAAAATTAAAAGAAATGGGTGTTGCGAATATATACGGTCCAGGCTCAATGACTTCGGATATTGTTGAATTTATTAAAACACATGTCAAAAAATAAAAAAGACATGTAATATTTTTTTAATCAAATTTTTTAATTTTAGAACTATTTTTATTGAGGAATGTATATTATTGAAAGCTGTTTATGATCTTGATACATTAATTAATAAGTTTAAGAATAAAGATAAAATAGCTTTAGCAAAATTAATTACTATCATAGAAAATGAACCTGATAAGGCACACGAGATTTTCAAACACTTTGAAGAAATAAATCATGATTCTTATATTATAGGAATTACAGGTTCTCCTGGTGTTGGAAAAAGTACATTAACGGGTCAAATTTGTAAGAAATTATTGGAAGAAGGAAAAACTATTGGTATTATTTGCGTTGATCCGACATCTCCTTTTAGTGGTGGCGCTTTTTTAGGAGATAGAGTTCGTATGACAGATATATCATTACATCCTAATGTATTTCTACGAAGTCTTGCCTCAAGAGGGTATAAAGGAGGTATTTCCAGGGCAGTTTTTGACATTAGTTTATTATATGAAGCATATGGAATGGATGTAGTCATCATTGAAACGGTTGGAGTTGGACAAGCTGAATTCGATATCTATGACCTTGCATATTCAATTGTCGTAGTTTTAGTCCCTGGTTATGGTGATGCAATTCAAATGCAAAAAGCTGGAATCATTGAGATTGGTGATATATACAACATTAACAAAAAGGATTTAGGTGGAGAAGATATCGCTGTTCAAATTGAAATGATGCTTGATGACACAGTCTTTCAATCTGGATGGAGACCACCTGTATCTATGACTGATGCGATTAGTGGAGAAGGTATTGATGATCTCATTCAAAATATTTGGGATCACAGAGAACATGTAGAACTTTCAGGACTTATAAAAGACAAGAAAAAAAATCGATTTAAACACAAAATAAAAGAATTAATATATTCCAAAATTGAAAATTTAATCTCTAAGAGTCTAATTAACGAAGACGAGATAAATTACATAATAGAACAAGCTATAGACGATGGAAAATTCAAAATTTACCGTACCATTCATAATAAATTCGAAGATGTGAATTTCGAAATTAAAAAGAAGGATTAGATTACCAATTAATGGTAATAAAAGCATAATGGTTGAATTCTGTCCTGAATGTGGAAATATGTTAAGGAAAAAACCCTGTCCATGTGGATATATTGATCCTGAGACACAAATTGAATCTGACACCTTACTCCAAATTTGGGCTCCTCCTTCACCCAATATCATATATTGTAGAATAACTGGCATACCATATGATAAACTAAAATTGATGTTAAATAAAGGGATCTATCTCGAAAAATTAAAAGAAATTAAACACAAAATTAGAAACCATCTTTATTCCTGTACTGACTGTGTATATTACCATGAGAAAATATTTCATTGTAAATTAAAAAATAAGTATTTAAGAAAAGATTCCATATGTAAGAGCTTTGAACCTTATGAAAAAATATAATAGTTAATATGTTCGAAAAGTGCACCTTAAAGCTTTATAAATAGATTTGTTTATTTCTTTTTTAATTCCATTTCCATTTATTTATTCTTTTATAAGAAGTATTAAAAAAGGAGGTTGGAAAGATTGAATTTGAATCCTACTAAATTATATTTTCAATGCATGATCATGTTGTTTGGTGTATTAGTCTTTTCAAGTTGGGCTCTTATCGAAAATGAAAATCTTTTTAATTATCAATTCAACCAAAAACCTAATATTCAACAAAATTCTGAAAAATATGATATTTTGCAGTGGTCCGATATTCTTCAACAAAACCCTTTTTACTCTCCTTCTAAAAATAACCAGAGCTTATCACAGAACACAAATTTCATTGAGGTAGAATATCAACGATCTTTTTGGATGTGGGATTTCACCAACTCATTATATTATAAAGTAAATACAACATTACTTTCAATAGGAGAAAATTGCTATATTTACATGGAAAAGAGTTGTTTAGCAATTGTAGGAGAGCAAGCTGCTATTCAACAGGGAGACTATATTTGCGATGAATTTGATAATATAATTTACCCTCGAATCACTAACTTAGCGGGGCATCCCAATGGAACATTGGGGGATATAGATGGTGATCCAAGAGTCATAATCTTGTTATCTCTTAATCTTATCAGTTATTATGATCAGAGAAATGAATTAAATTTAGAATATTCTAACCAATGTGAGATGTTCTATATTTATTATAGAACAGGGATCTCCACTGTTGCTCATGAATTTCATCATCTTATTTGGTTTAACAATGAAATGGATGAACCTCACTTCACTCTCGAAGCTTTAGCGGAATATGCAACGTATCATGCAGGCTATTTAAATCCACTTAAAAACCTTACTTCACGTTCAGCTCTCTTTCTTGAACATCCTGAAGATTCTCTTCTACATTGGAATATGTTAAATTCTATTGATTATGGAGGTGCCTATTTGTTTGCATTCTATATCGCTGAGCATTATGGTGTTGATATTCTCCGAAATCTTATAATAGAACCTGCGGATGGAGCTTTTGGAATCGAAAATGTCTTAAAAAGAGCAGGTAATAATATAACATTTAATGAACTATATTTAAATTGGATTACAGCATTAACTTTAGACGAGTTGGGATTTAAAAACAACCTCTTTGGTTTTGAAAATTTAGATGCTCGTGTTACTAAATACACGCTTGTTAAGGATTCCTCGCTTATTGATGAAGTAAAGCTTTATTATTATGGCTTTCATGTTCATAAATTACAGCCTTCTTCTGATGAATTTAGAGTAATGATTCGAAAAGATTTAGATAAAACAATAGGTTTATCAATTGTATTTCATGATTCTTTAGGATGGCATGTATCTCAAAACTTACATAACAAGGGGATTAAATTAATTATACAGGATATTTCTGGTTCTGAAATTGATGATGCATACATCATTACTAGTTATATATTCGACCAAACACCACCTCTTCCTCATGAAAATGGGCTTGGACCATTCACGTACATTGAGATTAGCATTGATTCTATAAAGGGAAATTCGCTTATTCCTTTTTTAATAATCAGTGGAAGCTTTACTTTAATACTAATTACAGTTTTGATTATTATCATCAAAAAAAAATATGGAATAAAAAATTAAGAATATTATTCCATTTTTTTATCATATATCTTTAGATTACTCCTATAATTCCTAATTGAATTGTTCGAAAAGTGCACCTTAAAGCTTTAAAAAGCAAGTTTCTTCTAAACAAATAGAAATAATTAACTAAAATTTAATAAAATGAAAAAAAGTAAAGAAAAAAAATGATTGATAAGTTAAAGTCGACTATTAAAAACTATATAATAACCATCTCATCTTTATTAATTCCAGTTTTTCAATATATACCATGTGCTTCTATATGGTTTGGAATTATGAGTATTCCTTTAATTACATATTTGGGTTACTTTTTAGGCAATCCTGAAATTGCGATGCAGGATTTTGACTTCTTTTTATCTTATGGTTTTCCTTGGAGTGTTATGGCACTATTCGGAGCTTCATTTTTTATTTATTCAATCATATATCAACTGATTCATCGAAAGGAGCTAATAAGAAAGGGACCATATAAGTATGTAAGACATCCCCAATATTTAGGAATAATCATCATGACTCTAGGGCTTACCATGATTTCTCTCAATACATCTCCAATATTTCCATTTGATAATGAATTCTCATATGGAAATTCTCTTCTAGTATTCATTTGGTTTATGGAAGTTATTGCTTATATCATTTTGGCAAAGATAGAAGATTTCTCACTAAGAAGAAAGTATGGCAAGAGTTTTATTGAATATGAAAATTCTGTTGGTTTCATAATTCCAATTTTAACTATTAAACAATTTAAAATTAGTGAATCAAATTGAATAGGAAACTTTTAAAGTTAAATATAATCAATTTCTTTTTATTTAATATGAGTTTTTTAAAAAAAGAAATAAGGAAATACAAAAGACTTTTTTATATCAAATTAGGTATTATCATTCTTCTTATTTGTATTTCAATAATTTCTATATTTCCTTTATTACCTCCTGAAGAAGATGTATTTGAACCTAAAGATTATACATTAAATTGGATTTTAATAGGTTTATTAGCATTTTTAATTATTATTTTTTCATCATCGTTCATTTTATTAACTGTTAATCAATATAAGGACTATTTTAAGAGAAGGACTATAATAACTGGAGGACGCGAATATTTGTCGTTTGAAGATATTTTTGAAAATGAGACTCGAAAAAATATAATTACTAAAATTTTACAAGAACCTGGTATTCATAATAATGAACTCCTTAGACAATGTAATTTGCAAAAGGGGCAGTTACAATGGCATCTATATGTATTATTAAAATACGGAATAATTAAACGAGAGAAATTAGGGCAATATATCACTTTTTTCCCTGTTTTATTTAAGATAGAAGTGAAAAAAATTCCCTTAAAATTAATAAAAAAATCAAAAACTAGTCTAAAAATCTTGAATTTAATTGAACAAAATCCTGGTATTAACTCAGCCGTGATATCCAGGAAACTAAATATGAGAAGAAGCTCTGTAAAATATCATGTTGATAAACTAGCTAAACTGGATTTTATAATACTTGAAAAACTTAATCGAGAAATAAAGTTATATATAAATGAGAAAGCTAATTAAGAATAAAAAAGGATAGAGTTTAACTATCTTGTACTTTGAATAAATCTTAGTTCTTTTTCTTGTTCTTTTTCCCATCTTTTACGTTCTGAGCGCAATTTAAAAAGCTCTATATCTTTATAAATCAAGCCCTCTTCTTTTGATGGAATTATTCTTTCAGTTCGATCTTTTTCTGGAGTATAAATCAAAGATTCTCCGAATTCAGCAATGTTAGCAAAAAAACAATAAGCATATATCGATCTACGAGCGTCAAAATGAGTTGCCTTAAAATCAGCAGTCACGGGTGTAAACGCAGGATTAATGATTATGTCTATTGCTGGTTCAAAATTTTTCAATTCAACTCTTAAATCCATATCAAGGAAGTCCCTACAAATGGCAATTGCAATTCTACCAAATTCTGTATTACAAACGATTATCTTTCGTGGGAGATCTCTTACCTCTATACCCTCTTTAAATGATTTTTCACCATGCCTTATTGTTGCAGGAATATGTTTTTCTTGTTCCCAAAGGATACCATCTGGTCCAAAAACCTTAGCAATATTTTGTTTTGTTTCTTGATTGTGAAAAGAACCTGGAATTATATACATTTCATATAATTTGGCAAGATCAGAGATATCTTCTAAAAATTCACCATAATTGAGGTCAATTGACATTTCCGGAAAAACTAAAACACTAATACCCTCTTTATGCGCAGTTTCAATCATATTTTTAACGTTCCTCCTGACATATTCAACTTTATCACTTTTAAGTCTTAAGAGACCTGAAGATGTTAGGTTATAGAAATCTTTCATAATATCTCCAGATTTGGATGTACCAATTTGAGCAATACCAACCCTAAATCCCCTTTTTTGAGTTCTTGGATATTCTTCAAATAAATCTCTATAGTTTATTGCATATTTCTTTTTAATTAATCTTTCTTCTATGACTCTTCTTTCTTCTTGAGTAAACTGAGTTACTTCTCCTAATCTAGGAGATTGACTTGTTTCTAGTGAACAAGCAGGAGCAATAATTCCGACTGTACTGCCTGATATACTTGGTTTCTTAATAGAATTTAGAGCCGAAAAAATAATCCTTTCTTCTTTTTCGACGATATTCAGGTGTTTTAAAGCTTCTCTTTCTTTATCTTTATACCCTGCTTTACTAAAAAGGTCTGCCGAAGATTTTAAATATTCTGATCCAATTCCTAAGAGTTTTTTCCTTTCCTCAAAATCTAATTTCTCATCCGCTTGAATTAGAGACCAGGCTGCATCAAAATAGGTCGATGTCGCCAATGCCCAGTCACTCCCTTTTTCAAAACCTCCTTTTTTGTAAGAAGAAGCAGCTTTTCTTAGTATTGACCTGATTTTTGGATATAATTCCGCTTTTAAATCATATTCATGAACTTCATCAAATTCACAACCTAGTTCTAACGCTTGACAAAAAGAGGAATTACCAGATGCGAGTAATTTTAACTTGCTATCACTAAAAAGTTTACTTGCTTTAATGAA
>JBHLKV010000084.1:0-11719 GCA_048886305.1 Candidatus Hodarchaeota archaeon | reverse complement strand
TTCTATAGCAATTATTTTCATATCAGCATCGTTTGTACCAACATCAGGTCCTGGAACATAGATATCTTTATAACGTCGAATTAGACGAGCAAAACCACAAACTACTTCAATATGTTCTTCAGGTGTCAAATTCCTTTCAGCAACTATTCCTGCTTTTCCACCGCCATATGGTAAGTTCGCAGCGGCATTTTTAAGTGTCATTCCCCTAGCTAAATTATAAATATCAGAAGGTATGATATCTGGCAACATTCGAATACCTCCCATCGAAGGATTACCCATTGACAGATTATCAACAACTAGATATCCACCTATTTCCAATGAAGAGTCTTCGTCCCACAAACACACAACAAGTTTAGGACCAAGTTTATCACATATAATTCCTAAATGAGATAAAAGATGAACATCTAAATTAGTAAATTCTAAATAGCATCTTCCATTATCTTTTTTGGTTCTCGTTTTCAGAGTACTCTCTGGAAGATGATCCCTAAGAAATGTTTCCAATCTTTTTGGTATCATAATTCTTATCCTGTACTTAAATACTCCAAAAATTCTTGAAAAAGAATTGTTAATATTCGCAAATTCTATATAGAGTACATTATTAAAAATTTTTTTTTATTTTTCTACAAATTATTCCTCTTGAATATAAGGTTTCCCTAATTGCAAAGAAATTTCTGCTTTCTTTAACTCTCTACCAATGTAATTAATATGAGAAAGATTTTTGGTTAAGTTTTGTTCTATAAATTTTTTACTTAAAGCTTCAGCATTAGTTCCAATTAAAGTATTGAGTAGTTTATGTTCATTTGAGAAAAATAGTAGGCAAATTTTACTTGAATAATGATCTACATAAATCTTACAATATCCTTTTTTATCTGGTTTATAATTAGGATTAAGTTCTTCTACAATTATTGCTTCTCTCTCATCAATATTTGGTGTAATTTGATTAGTCTTTCCTTTTGCTTTAAAAATTTGAATTCCTTGATTAATTGGTGGAGTTTTATTACATTTTGAAACATAATTTAACTTCATACTTTCTTTTAACTCGGCAACACCACCCATTAACTTGGTGCTATGTTCAACAGTAAATAATATACCCATATCTAATTCAATCGCTATACTAGCTAAAAGTCCATTAATTCCGACAGAATCAATATCCATTAATTCAACTACATTGGATATGCCAAAAAACATAGGGATCTCTAAATTTTTGTTTTTTGGTTTAGTAATTTCCTTTTTATACAAAAAATAAGCTTCTAATGAATTACAAATTCCTGGAGTGATTGGTGTTTCAAGCAATGGATCTGCTATTAATTTCTTAAAACCTATATCGTGCATTCGTTTTGTCAACTCCAACAAATTATTAACTCGCGTTTCTGGGTCCTTTGGAAAATGTCCTTCATTAATTTTAGTAGGCAATATAACAATAGGGATATTTTTTGGGATATCTAAAAATTCCATATAATTTCCTAAATCTATGCTAAGGATTAAATCAATTTTATGCTCTACAGCAGTTAAAATCTCATTAGTATCCATTGAATCTATACTTATTAAAATACTGAATTTGCTTCTAATAAGATCAATGATTTCCTTAACTCTTTGGGGGTCTGGTTTATTTGCAACACACCCAATATCTATTATATCTGCTCCTGAGTTAATATAATGGTTCACTTTCTTAATTATACTTTTCTCAGACTTCTCAGTGCAATTAACAATTTCAGCTATTATGGGAGGTGGTAAATCTCGCCCTATTATTATATTCGAACTTTTTTCATTAAGATAAAATGTATGAAATCCTAAATTTTTCTTTGCAATATCTAATTGCTCTTTTAGAATTTGATTGTACAACTTTTCACCAGAAATTTCCATTAATTTATTTGCTGGAATTGTATTTGATAATTCAACATTTTCAAGATTTTTTAATATTGAAGGTAAATCAGAAGCAAATTCTGGTCCTTTTTTAATCTTGGTAAAGAATCTTCTTTCTAAACTACTTGTATTCCATTGAACAAACCCAGGAAGTAAAATCAAATTAAATTGAGATATATCTTGGTTTTTCAGAATATCGTAAGTCATTTTTTCTGTTAAAAATGCAGATACTGAAATTGGAGCTTTAAATACAGTAATAAAATGTTCATCAATGGGTTGTACAATCTTTTTAATAGTAGGATAACTATTTTGACCTGTAATTATAAGGATTTTAATCTAGATCACTTAATAATTTATCTTTTTCAAATGGAATAAAAATGTCGTCAAGAATTGAACCTGATGCTTCTTTAATTTTCAAGTTATTTATTATTGGCTCGAATCTACCTCCTAATATTCCATTAGCTATGAATGCCGCTCCTTGAGCAGCACGTTTAGCTATTTGACTATATGATTTCATAATTTTAACAGGAGCAACATCACTTAAACCACGAACCATCCGTTCTCTTAAATAGGGCAATTCAGCACCTCTTCCAGCTAACATTACTTCTAATATTTTTTCTTTTTTGGAAAATGATGATGAAATTCCATATACTGCTTTTTTAACGCTTGAAATATACGCTTTAAGGGCAGTTTTTGTTTGCTCATCCCTTTCAGCTAAAAGAGTTATTTCTTTTAAACTTAGATCAGAATATCCAGAAATATAAGCTACTCCGCCTTTATAAATATTTTTCTTTTTAATATTTTTAATTAGATAAGCTAATTCTCCATCAAGAGAACCACAAGCTCTAAATCCCATGATATTAGAACCCCCAATACCGTCAATAATTTGACCATTTTCAATTGCTAAAACAGCAGTAAAACCATACCCAATTTCAACCATGATAAAATTTGTTCCACTAGGTGCGAGATCAAACCTCTCCATTTGGTCTCTTATTCCAGTTACAGCTGTACATAATTTATCTGCTGTGCCCATATCAACTTTATTTATTTTCCTATATCTTGGAATGGTTGGTAAATGTTTAACTCCAGGGACGATTATTCCGGGAACATTTTGTGCTTTAATTAACCTTAGCACTTTTCCAAGACCTATTAATTTATCTTTATCCTTCTGATTAAATTTTAAAAGAGTGAAGAAAATATCTTTTTCAGTTAAATCACCTACTTTTTTTAATGGAAGACCGAATCCACTAGGGGAAACCATTAAATCAATATTTTCAACTGATTTTATGATATTAATCGTTTTTTGTGGATCCTGTATTAATTCTCTTGTTGGTAAGGATGTATCTAAAATAATTCTATTATCCTCAAGTCCAAAAAAATCCCATGATAAGCTACCGGGGTCCACGCCTAAGGTGATCAATTTTCCCATTTTTCCTATTATATTAAAAAGTAATTGTATTAAAAATAGGTAATTATATTATATTACTTCTAGAAGTTATCTATTCTTCATAACTTTTAGTTTTTAAGTCAAAAATATAAATAATTATAAAAATTTAGATATAACATAATTAAATTTAAATAATAAACAATTTAGGTGAGAAAAATTACAAAAGTAAACGTATTTGTGTGTAAGATTTGTGGGGAAGCCTATATTGGAGAAGAGGCTCCTAGTCGTTGTCCATTTTGTGGAGCTTTCAAAAAATACTTTGTTAAAGCAAAAGATTATGATGATACTGGAGCATGGGATGTTGAATTAAATGAAACAGACAAAGCAAATGCAGAGAAAGCTTTAGAAGTAGAAGTTTCAAATACCATCTTTTATAAATGTTCTAGTAAGGAAACACCAGAACTGGAAGGGCAGAAATTATTTAAAATTCTAGCTAAAGTTGAACAGGAACATGCTTCAGTCTGGAAAAAGATACTTAAATTAGATAAAGTTGATTTTCCAAAATATGATAAATGTGCATCAGAGTATACACCAAATTTAGAAGAATCTCACGAGAGAGAAGATAGAGCAATCAAATTTTATGGACAAGCAGCAAAAGAGGCAAAAAATCCTAGGGTTAAAGAAATTTTCCAAGCCTTCGTAGAAGTTGAAACAGATCACTTACATCTCTCTGAGCAAAGACTTAAATAAAACAAAACTAAAAATTATTATTTTTTTATTCCTTTTCTTTAATAATTTTAATTTGTTATAAAATGTAAAAACAAGTAATAAATATATTAGAAAATAATTTACATTTAATTTTATAATAATATGTACCACTAGGAGTAGGAAGGAAAAAAAATGAGTGATATTTATGGAAATTCAGATGATATAGGAGAACAGCGAGATCGAATAGCCAAACCGCATAATCTTTCTCCACGATCAAAATGGTTACGAGATTATTATTTTAAGGGAAATGAGAGAGAATGGAATAATCAATACATGCCTTTTACTACTGGAATTGATTGGGACATAATTTTTGAAGAAAGTAATATGTATATTGTTCCAGGAGCACACCTTTATGTTGGAAATAAAGGGAAAGGAGTATTTGAAAGTTGTTTTCGATCAATGGCAATACCTATAAAATTACCTGAAAACTTCTGGGAATTATCGCTTCCTGAACGAAGAATAATCTTTTTTGAAGAAGTGATGTTAAATTATATTCCTCATGAAATAATTTCCGAAAATGATTTAATAGCAGGGGGAAGATTTCATACACAATTAAGTAAATGCTTTACAAAGAAGGAAGCTAAGAAATTTTGGAGGAAAAATCTAAAGATTCGCAAAGCTGTCTTCAGATTCCACCATTCCGGATTCGGAAATTTAGGAGCTGTAGGCGGCCACATAATCTGCGATTATGAGACGATAATTAAAGAAGGATTTAAATTCATCTATGAAAAAGCAAAAACTAGATACCAACAGCTAAATAAAAAAGAAAAAACAGGTCCTAAAGGTCAAGAACTCCGAGCAGTGATAAGAGCTACCGAAATTCCTAGAAAATTAGCTAAAAAGTATGCTGAAGAATGTCGGCGCTTAAAAGAAGAAGCTTCTACTCCAGAGAGAGTTAAGGAACTTGAAGAAATGGCTAAAAATTTAGAGCATGTCCCATGGGAACCAGCTGAAACCTTTTGGCAAGGAGTTCAAGCGCTTTGGCTTACTCATATGTTAACGATATCAGAAGAATCATATCCTGGTGCAGGAACATCATTTGGCAGAACAGATCAATACTTATGGCCTTTGTACAAGAAGGATGTTATTGATGAGAAAAAAATTACAAAAGAACTTGCAAAAGATATTTTAGGAAGCTTCTGGTTTCATTGTAATACGGTTTATGATGCACAAATAATGGTTGGAAAACATGGAATAACCAGTGGCTTTGGACAATTAATGACATTATCGGGATGTGGTCCTAATGGAGAGGATTTAACAAATGAACTAACATATACAATTTTAGAAGTCATTGATGAATGGTCTCCAATATTGGAACCCAAACCAAATATTCGAATCCATCTAAATTCTCCAGACAAACTTTTAGATAAAATAGTTAATATGATTTCAAGATCACAAGGTGCTCCCTTTTTAATTAATTTTGATGAGAGATCTATTGCTGGATTACTTGCAGAAGGTATTAAAAAAGAAGACGCTTGGAACTATGCTTGTGTTGGTTGCTTAGAAAATACTATGCAAGGAAATGATCGTTCGGGAACAGTAAATTGTAATCCAAATTTAGCTAAGAGTATTGAGCTGACATTATGGAATGGAACTAATATGCCGGGGAACTTTGAAAAACCTTGGAATAAAGACGGAGAGCAATTTGGACCAAAAACCGGAGATCCTAGCAATTTTAAAACTTGGAAAGATTTTTGGAATGCTTGGCAAGCACAAATAAAGTTTATTATAAAATATACAGTTGATTTATATAATAAAAGTGAATTAATTCGAGCAGAATATATACCAACTCCATATATTTCGACTCTAGTTCGTGGTTGTATTGAGAAGGGTTTAGATGTGAGAAATGGTGGACCTGAATTACGATTTATAACTATTGAGGGTGTAGGATTCGCAACCACTGTGGATTCTTTATTAGCAATTAAACATTTAGTTTATGATGAAAAGAAATACACTATAAATGAAATTAAAAAGGCTTTGATGAACAATTATCAGGGATATGAAATTATGCAGACAACTTTAAGAAATAAAGCTCCTAAGTATGGAAATGATGACGATGATGCTGATGAATTAGCAAAAGATGTAATGAAATTATGGGCAGATGAAACTTGGAAATATAAGACACCTAATAATTTTCAATATCGATCAGGAATGTTATCATGGAATTATTGGGCTGGTGCTGATGCAAGATTTACTATAGCTACTCCAGATGGAAGAAAAGCAGGAACTTTTCTTTCTAATGCAATATGTCCTACTAATGGAGTTGATAAAAAGGGACCTACAGCAGTTACTAATTCTGTAGGGATTGCTCTGGGGGGAAAAACTGATAGTGGAGAATATTTGAATTTTCTACCAAATGGAGCAAGTCACACTATTACATTTAATCCAAGTATTATTAGAGATCCTGAAAATAAAGAAAAATTTAAATCATATTTGAGAGGGTATGTTGAGAATGGTGGGACTTGTTTACAAGTTAATATGTTAGATGCTGAGCTGTTAAAGGATGCACAGGAGCATCCAGAGAATTATAAGGACTTATTAGTACGTATCACAGGATATAATGCCTACTTCAATACGATCGGAAGAGAACTTCAAGATGAAATAATTGCACGAGAATCTCATAAAATGTAAATTTTAAATTTTGAATCTTTTGTTATACTAGGTGTAAAATTTTTATGATTGAGGCTGAAAAGGGATTAATCTTTGAAATACAGAAGATGTCCACAGAAGATGGACCAGGTATTAGGACAACTGTCTTTTTTAAGCAATGTCCTTTAAAATGCATATGGTGTCATAATCCGGAATCAATCTTGAGAAAAAAACAACTACAATGGTTTAAACATAAATGTATTGGATGTAAGACTTGTATAGAAACTTGTGAAGAAAAAGCTTTAATGCTCGATGAAGATGGTATGCATATAGATAGAAAAAAGTGTAATAGTTGTGGAAAGTGTGTTGAAGAATGTCCGAGTACAGCATTAGATATGTTTGGTAAATGGTGGGATTTAGAGGAGTTATTCTATGAGATTAATAAGGATAAAATTTATTATCTTAAATCAAATGGAGGGATCACGGTCTCAGGAGGGGAACCTACCGTACAATCCAATTTTGTTACTAATTTTTTAAAGAAATGTAAGGAAAATGGTATCTCAACCGCTTTGGATACTTGTGGATATTCTTCGAAAAAGATTTATGGAAATATAATACCATATGTTGATTTAGTACTTTTGGATATCAAAGAAATTAATTCTGAAAAACATAAAAAGTGGACAGGGGTATCAAACGAGCAAATCTTTGAAAATGCTAAGTGGATCGCGAAAAGTCTTAAAAGAGATGGAAAAGAGATGTGGATACGTACCCCTCTTATTCCTCATTATACAGCCTCAGAAGAAAACATTCAAGGAATTGGTGAATTTATTGTAAATGAATTGGATAATTTCCCTTCACGATGGGATTTACTTGCCTTTAATAATTTATGTACAGCAAAATATGAGCGTTTAGATCTTGATTGGATCTTAAAAGATGAACCTCTTATGACAAAAGAGGAAATGGAACATTTTTTTGAAATTGCTAAATCTACCGGAGTAAATAATATTAAATGGTCTGGTTTAACAAAAAAAATTAGTAATGAAAAGATACATGAAGAAAATACGTTTAAATGCTAAAAATTAAAAAATTAAATTTAAAACAAAATAGATGATTAAATATAAAGTTGAATAATCATGAGTAAAAAAAGTAAAATTGCAGAATGGTCTTCTGAAGCTTCGAAAGAAGCTATAGAATTCACTCAACCTGAAATAATGTTGAAATTAATAGGAACCCTAGATGAAAGAGGTTGGCCACATATAACATTTATTGCAATGAATCGAATAATTAATAAAAATACAATAGTGTGGGGTGCTTTTACAACTGGGAATAGTAAGAAAAACGTTTCAAAAAATCCTAAACAAGGGATATTTTATATGACAGCAGGTATGCCCTTTAAATTTCTACAAATTAAGGCGGATTTAAGTCACACAACTAAAGAAGGAAAGGATTTAGAATTTTTTAATAGTACAAACTTATTTAGATACTTTCCCTACTATAGGATCCATACCGCTTATTATAATAATATAGTTAGCTCCTCTCCAGTGAAAAATTTACCCTTATTTGGAATTATAAAAGGGATTTTCAAGAATATATTTGGAAAAGGAGCAGCAAAAACAAAGTTAAAGGAAAAGCGTTTGAATATTATAGGATATAAGTTATTTACAGCAGCTATAGCTATTAGAGCAATTGCTTATATTGATCCTTCAGATGGATACCCCATTATTATTCCTTGTATTCAGCTTCAAGCAACTGATCATAATAGATTAGTGTTTCCTCCTTCTGTTTTAAAGGAAGATTTGTATCAGATTCCAATCGATTCAAAAGTTGCCGTTTTTGGCATGAATTTTGATTTTGCGAGTCAAGTAGTAAAAGGCACATTTACAGGTTTCAAAAAATTCAGAGGAATCAAGTTTGGTGTTATCGAAATTGAAGAAATATACAATAGTTCACCTGTAGTTGTAGGCAAGATATATCCCGAGATTGAAACTCGTCCCAAAGTAATTGATTTTCACTTATAGAAATTTTAAATCTGAACTTCTAGTTTTTTTGTTGAGAAATCATTTTTGTTAAAATATTTAAAACTTTGAACAATTTTTTAATTTTAAGTTGATTACCTAAAATTGATCATCATAAATGAGAGTAAATTATAAAGATTTAGGGCTGAACTTAAATTATTTATATGAAATATTAGCCACTACTTTTTCTGTTGATAAATCAAAAAATGAAATTATTCCTAATACAGCTTGTATGGGTGTTAGATTAATCAATGATACGACTATTAAAATCACTCCTTATCCAGATACTAAAACATGTAAGAATTTAAAAGCAAATAAATATATTTCAATTAATTTTGTTGATGATATTTATTTATATGCACTAGCTGCTTTAAAAAAGTCTAAACATAATTTAATCTTTACAGAATTTCCTTCAAAATATTACAATTTTTACGAAATTACTAAAGAATTAAATCTAGAAAAGATATTAATACCTTTTATTATTAATGCTTGGGCGGTGATCTTTTGTAAAGTAATAGAGGAACAAGAAATAATTAAGAAAAATAGTTTAGGAGAAGTTAAACTCTCTGAATTTAAATTGGATATAATTTATTTTAATAAATACAAAGAATCTTTTACATTATTTAATAGAGCAGAAAATTTAGCTTTAGAAATTATTTTACTTACTACTCGGTTGAAAGTTGCTAAAGAAAAAAATAATCAACCTTTATTTTATAAAATTCATGAGAAAATTGATAATTATATAGAAAATATTGAGAGATTTGGAAAAAATGATAGAGCTCTTAAAGCGATTGAATTTGTTAGAAGATATATTAACACTTTAATGGATTAATCTATTTTATGAATATTTTCTATAAACATGAGTGGATATTGCAAATTTTCAACCCAATCAATCTTCGCAACTATTTCAATTGACTCAAATTGAATAATTAATTTTGCTCTTATGATTTTACCAGAAACCTCGTCGTAATCGAATTCTGTTGATTTTTCTCCTAAAATTTTTCCTCTATCTAAATTAATTCTTACTGATTTTACAAATGGTTGGCATGAAATGGCTGCTTCTATTCCTTTCTCAATAGATTGAATAATATTTTCATTAGATTGAATAGGAATTCCACAAAGAATATGATAAAGAGCACCCAACTTTATACCGGATTCAAAGCACGCTCTTTCTCTGATACTGAGATCTGATGAAAAATAGCTTTTTTCATTTTTTTTTGTCATTTTTACTCATTCTAAATATTCAAATTTAGCTCCATAGTTATTAGGTTTACATATGTAGATATGCCCTGCCCTAAATCTTTGATTTTTTTGAACCTCCTTTAATAATTCTTCTGCTTCGTAATCTGTCTCTACGATGCCTATTACACTAGGTCCAAATGATGACATCCCATAAGCTTTTAATCCATATTCATCAAAAAATTTAAGTAGATCTTTTACTACACCGTGCTGTAAACTAATTTCAATCTTTTTAAAACCAATAGACTGAATTCTTTTTAATCCTTCACCAAAGCATTCTAAATCGTTTTTAATTAATGCTGGTAAAATTTTCATTATAATCTGATGAGAAACTTCATTTACCTCATTTCTTGGGATTGGTGCATGATTTTGAAAAATTGAGACTTCCTCATCTCCAAATGCTCCTTTTTTTACGTTTGGAATTACAAGAACAAATCTCCAATTATCTGGGATATCATATCTAGATATTGTCAATGCAGGATTAGCTGATGTTGATGCGGACGAAGGTAAGAAAGTTTCCTTTTCTTTTCCCTTACCAAAGTCATGTCCTCCATCAAGAATAAATCCTCCTGTTTCAAAACCTCTCCAGCCAATCCCAGAAGTACCGCCTCTTTCTACTAATATGGTTAATTCTTGTAATGATATTTCATTTAGACCCTTTAATCTTGTTATTGCATAGGCAATAGCAAGGCTTAATTGAGTTTTTGAACCTAAACCTACATGACTAGGATAATATCTTTTAAGATTGAAATGATAATTTTTATTACTAATATTAAATGCTTTAAAGATTCGAGAGGCTTTCTCATTAATAACATGAACAGATTCTCTATAATACTTATGACATTCAATTTTAAATTCATCAGCACTATTAGAAACCTCAAGAATTACATTAGGACGGTCAAGCATAAGTCCGATCCCTCCATCTACTCTACCAGTATACCCATTCTCGTCAATTAGAGAAAGATGAATACGACAGGGAGTTGTAATTCTTATAGAAGTCATGCTATTTTTTTTTAAGAATGATGAACTATGATTATGAATTCTTAAAATAATTTAAATGTACTATATAATATACTGGTAGAAAGAGAGAGAGTTTAAAGGACTATAAATAAGACTAGTTTACTATATCTAGGATTAAAGCTAGAAATTAATTATAAATACTAAAGTAGCTATATTATTATTTGTTTGAGGAAAAGCCATTATTGAGAAGTTGATTTATTTTTACAATAGTATATAAGAAATAAGTTAAAAATCAATAGGCAAAAATAGCATAAATTTTGAGGTGATCTGCGGTAGCACGTATATTTATTGTTGAAGATGATAAATCGTTAAGATTATTATATGAAAAGGCGTTAAATCTTAATGGTCATCATGTAATTGCTACTGCTAAAAATGGTCAAGAAGCTGTAGCAATGTTTAAAACTTTTACAGAGAAGCCAGATGTTATTATAATGGATCATAGAATGCCAATAAAGAATGGGATTGATGCATCAAAGGAGATTATGGAAAATTCAAGTATAGATAAACCAAAAATCATCTTTGCCAGCGCAGATAAAACGATAAAAGAAGAGGCTATTTCTATAGGAGTATTAAGTTTTAAAGAAAAACCCTTTACATTAAATAATTTATTTAGGAATATCGAAAAAGCTTTAAAATGATTTAATTTATAGTAATAATATCTGTTTTTTAGAATTATTCTTTATTTTTCTTGGAGGTTTAATTCCCACTGTTCTTCGGTCAAATTTTGACCCCAAATTTGGTGAGTTTTAGATTCGATCAATCGAAATCCATACTTTTCATATAATCTCCGAGCTATTATAAGATCACTAAATGTCCCTAAAATAACTTTTTGATAACC
>JBHLKV010000083.1:2073-11760 GCA_048886305.1 Candidatus Hodarchaeota archaeon | reverse complement strand
GTTCCTGAAGAAAAAATCCAGACAAAAGGACTCGCATTCTCAACAGATATGGGATGTGTGGCCCAAGTACTAAATACCGATGATTTCATTATACGCGGTGTAGCGAATCTCGGTTCTCATGCTCATGGAGTTAACGAGACTATCAAATTAAAGGATTTTAAAACGTTTATGAAAGAAATTATCGTTTTTTTATGTGCAGATTTATAAAATTTGCCATTTTTTATGATAAATTATGAAGAATGAAATAAGAAATTATGATTGATATAGTAAATTTAATATTTGCTCTCATTTTAACATCGATTGCTGGATTATCTACAACAATTGGGAGTCTATTTGCTTTTATATTCAAAGAGCCTAGTAAAAAATTTATTTCAATCATAATGGGATTTTCTGCTGGAGTAATGATTCTTATCTCATTTGCAGAATTATTAGCAGAAGGCATAGAAGCTTCGAATTTCTTGACAGCACATTCATTTTTCTTTTTAGGAATGGTTCTTATGCTTTTAATTGACATTGGAATTTCACATAAGTACGAATTTGAAGATACAGAGAGAACATCTAACCCTAAATTAGAAAAAACTTCCTTACTAGTTATGATTGGAGTCTTTATCCATAACTTTCCTGAGGGAATGGTCACTTTTGTTGGAACATTGAAAAATATTGAACTCGGTGTATTACTTGCCTTTGCAATAGCGCTTCATAATATTCCTGAAGGCATAGCTGTAGCAGTCCCCATATATACGTCTACTAAAAATAGTAAGAAAGCATTTTTTTGGTCTTTTATATCAGGTGTAAGTGAACCAATAGGCGCTTTAATAGCAGGCTTAGTCCTTTTTCCGTTTATTAATGATTTTATAATTGGAGCTACTTTGGCAATTGTAGGAGGTTTCATGGTATATATCTCTCTCGATGAATTACTTCCCGCCTCTCGTTATAGTGGATTTGAACATCTTTCCATCATAGGTATTATTCTTGGAATGGTCGTTATGACGATAAGTTTAGATTTGTTGTAAAAATAGTTAAATAAATAATGTTAAAGCATTAAAGGAATTTTATGAAAATATATTTATACAACCTCGTGCTAAAGATTTTTATCTCACTAAAATTATCTAATAATCTTTTAAAAATTCAATAAGAAGGTAAACCGAGATGAGACACAAGAATAATATAATATTAATCATTCTTCTCTTACTGATTCCAACTTCTATTATTTTTAACGATTTCAATCCCATTCAAAATAATGAAGATAACTTCAAAGAACTAAAGATATCGTTTACTGAAGATTGGCTTCGTACATGGGACGCAGGAGTTGATGAGATTGGACAAGCTATTACAATTGATCCAGTAACAAGCAATGTATTTGTTGCAGGATATAATAGTTCTACTGACAATGATGGAATTCTAATTTCTTATGACAGTGATGGAAATTATCAATGGAATTTTTCATACAATGAAGGAATTAATGAATATTTTTATGATGTTGCCATAGATTCGGTCGGTAATATTTTTACAACAGGAGCTAATGGAACAACCTATCCTAATTATGATATTATCTTAGTGAAAATTAATCCTAATGGGGAATTAATATGGGATATAAGCTATGATAGTGGATTATATGATGGCGCTTGGGCTCTTGAAATAGACTCTGAAGATAATATATATGTTGTAGGACAAACTTACACAACCTCCGATGCTATAATTTTATTAAAATATAATTCTTCTGGACATTTACAGTGGTCTTCTATTTATGATGCTCCAGGTTATCAGGCAGGTCGTGATATTGTTTTAGATTCGACAAATAATATTTTTATTACTGGTTTAACTCGACCTATGACTGATAATGATATATTAGTGGTAAAATTTGACAGTTCAGGAAGTCAGTTATGGAATAGAACGTGGGGAGGATCTCAATATGATGAAGGATGGGATATTGCTATCGATTCATATAATAATGTATATGCGACTGGTTATACTCAAAGCTATGGTGCTGATCAGAGGGATTTTGTAGTTATAAAATATAGTAATGAAGGAAACTGGCAATGGAATCGAACTTGGGGCACTAATGCAAATGATGAAGCACGTGGAATTGCTGTAGATTCTGCAGACAATATTTACTTGGGAGGATATGGACTCGGTACGAACGTCTCTTTAGTAAAATATGATCTTTTTGGAAATCTTATCTGGTATAAACATTGGGAAACTATTTCTCAGGATTTTTGTCATGATTTAGAAGTAGACAATTTTGATAAACTATATATTACAGGTTATAACACCTCTGGTCCGGTTGATGATCTTTTTATAGCTAAATTTTCAATTGAATCTCCGGGTAGGTTTATATTATCATATGATCCTGGAATTGAACCTGACGATGGAGACTTTACATTAAATTGGAATGCCCCAAGGGCAATTAATTACTCGATTTATCAATATTCGAGTTTTATTACAAAAATTAATGACACCTTAACTCTTCTTGTAAATGAAACTAATGCCTTATCACTCCCAATAACCAACTATCCTGATGGTACTTATTATTTTAAAGGTGTTGCGTTCAATAATTATGGCAATAGCACTTCAAATTGTATTAGTGTAACCGTTACCAATCCAACACCTTCCACATCGAAACCAAAAGTCTATGGATACAATTTATTACTTACTTGTTTAATAATTGGACTTACTTGCGTCATTTTAATAAAGAAAGGGAGAAAACTCTAATTAACAAATTATTATTAATTTTTTTTTAATTAACAAGAGATACCAATTTACTTTTTCAGTTTATAATAAAAATTCTTTTAAGTTCAGTTAGCGTTTAATTACTTAATAAAAATTGAGGTGTATTAAATGCCACGAATAGTTCATTTTGAGCTCAATGTAAAAGATGTGGATAGAACTATAAAATTTTATGAAGAAGTATTTGGTTGGAAAATAGAAAAGTGGAGTGGTCCGATGGATTATTGGCTTATCATGACAGGGGATGAAAGCGAACCAGGAATCGATGGTGGACTGGGTTATATCGAAGAAGGATTCCCTCAGGTTGTAAATACTATAGATATTGATAATATCGATGAAGTTATTAAGAAGATTGAAGATAATGGTGGTGAAATAGTAGGACCAAAACATGCTGTTCCTGGAGTTGGCTGGTTAGCCTATTTTAAAGATACCGAAGGTATATTAACAGGGATTATGCAAGAAGATCCGGAAGCTAAATAAAACCTTTTTTTTATTTTTTTTTTAAAAATATTCGACTCTCCGCTAATAGCTTTGCTGCCATCTGCTGAGGTCGAAGTAATGAGATAAGAAGTGATGTGAGGAAGTTCTTTGTATTATTTGCTTTTCCTAGAAGATTATGAATTTCTTGGTATAATTTATAATCATCACCCTCTTCATTTTTCTTATCATCTCTAATCCAAGATTCAATTGCTAAGAGATATTGCTCTAAAAGGGCAGCTCTTTCTAATCCATCTGTTCCCTTTATCGGCATAATTCCCCTCCACCTGCCTGCTCCGATACTTGAAATTATTATATCATATCTACGGAAAGCTTTGTGGTTACAAGGTTGAAGCCTGCCATCACCCTCGTTCTTCATTGCTTTTAAGATTAAATTCCCTGGATCATCTTTCAGAATCTCTTTTTCAATTGCTTTCACAGCAGCACGATGAGCAATCAATTGAGGAGATTTTTCCATAAAATAATAACTACTTAGCCAAAATTCAAATAAGAGACAAACACGCTCAATATATAACTCCTTTAATTTACTTCTTTCACCAAGTAATTCGTAAATCTTTTTTTTTACAGATTTATCGGGATCACATAAATTTTGAAGTATTTCATAACCACTTTTTCCTACAAATGGAAGCCAACCTCGCAAAGCTAAATAATAAGCCCACATTTTTTTCCATCTTTCGCTTGTAATAGATTTAAGATGGCCAATTGGAATTATTGGCGCTTTATTTTCACCTATTGCCCTGCAAATACTAATAATACTATTCTCAAGATTCCAATTACATATTTCAAGATCAATTATGCTTTTTAAAATATCCTTACCTGCTTGATTGAGAGGCTGGGCCTTAGTCCAAAGATCCATAAGATGAGTATGCTCATTAGTTATCATTTCGCTATCTAACGAGATGTGATCTTCAGGGAACCACATTTTGAACCGTCCCCAACGATGATCAGCGAAGAACTCCCTCTCCCAATCTTTTAGGTTTTCATCCTTTCCACCAAAATTATTTAAATTCATAAATCCTTTTTTTTTAGTTTTATTCTAAAATAGAAGCACTAACTACTTTTTTTATTGAATTTATTGCTTTTACAAGATCATCCCATGTTGCACCTGATAATTTACCTTCAGGTTCAAATGTAAAAATTCCTTTATAATTCCATTTATTAATTATGGTATCCAATGCTTCATATATTGTAAAAGGAGCATTTTTCAATTTCCATTCAGTTCCTTCTAATGTTCCCCTTATATGAACATTTACAATTTTTTCTCTCAAAATTGAAAACTTATTTAATTCATCATATAAAGCTGCCCATCTAAGATCTAAAGTAATCCAATTAAAATTTTCGACCAAATCAAATGGAGTATAATTTTTTAAACTTGTAGGTATGTTTTCAATAGATAATCTTATCTTAGGGAAGCTAATGGCAATACTGTCAATAATTTCCTTTTGGATCACAGGATCAAATTTTTCATCACTAGTATCCCATAAGTGAAAAACACAAATCTTAGCACCTACCAATTCTGCTAAATTAACAGCATCCAAAATTAATTTTTTAGCATCTTCAATATCATCTGGGTTATCTGAACAACATAAGATTCCAATATCTCTATTACCGTGAATTGAAAGAATCGGTATTTTTACGTCATTTAATATTTTAGCAATTTCTTCAATTGTGTATTTTTTACTGTCTTTCCATGCTTCATATCGATCATATCGAGGATCTTTGTCTTTTGGAGGATAATTTCTATTCCATTCTGCTAAATGTTGAAATTCAAAACCTTGAATAATTGAAAATGTCCATAAATTTTTCATAACAGTGAGAGTACTTTCTAAATCATAATACTTGGTACCTATGATTTTATTGAGAGGAGAACTGGAAAATGAAAGTGAGTTACTCATTTTTCATCACATTACCACACTATAATTCAATTTTACTTCGAATAATGGCTGCGAACATTGACTGTTCCTCTTCTGGAATTTTCAAGATACCAACTTTGAAGACACCATTCTGTTGTTCATGGTAAGGCATTCCAGGTGGCAATGGAGCTATATGCCAATGTACATGTGAATTTCCTTGATTACTTCCCAAAGACAATATATATATCCTTTCAGCATCTAATTCTTCTTGAACTGCCTTAGCAATTCGATAAATCATTATTTGAATGTTTTTATATTCTTCCATAGCAAAGTCAGAAATCACCTGCTCTCGATGTTCTTTTGGTGCTACCAATATCCAGCCATAAAGCCGTGGATATTTATCGAGAAATACAATAAAATCATCATCCTCAAAAACAATATGAGTCGGATACTCAGGATTCTTCGCTACAATTTCGCAAATAAAACAAGGTCTGGTTTGAACTCGCTGATTATATGCATCCATGTCAAGTTGGTATCTTTCATAGTTCCTATTGTAATAATTATAATCTTTCATTATTGCTAAACCAATTATTGTTTCTTATTAATTATTGTTGTTATCCTCAAACTAATCTAATAAGGATAACGCAATTCTGTACCTCCAGTAACCGGAATAGCAACCCCGTTTAGGAATGATGCTTTTTCCGAACATAGAAATGTAACAACTTGCGCAATGTCTATAGGTTTTCCTATCCGGTGTAATGGACATACTTCTATCTCCTTTTTCACGAGTTCATCAGCAGGAATATTTAAAATCTCAGAAGCAGCCTTTACTTCCATGTCATATAAGTCAGTTTCAATTGAACCAGGGAGAATGGCAAAAGAACGCACTCCTTTAGGTCCATATTCAATAGCTAAACTTGCTGTTAAAGAAACAATGCCAGCTTTCGAAGCATCGTAAGCAGATAAATATTCTGTATGGCTAATTGCAGCAATAGAGGAAATATTTACAATAGTACCTTTCCTTTTTATAAGATAAGGTAATGCATATTTTACAACCCGAAAAGTACCAAAAAGATTGACATCAAAGGTTTTTATCCATAAATTTTCATCATATTTATCAATATAATTTGAGCCCCAAGCTCCTCCAGCCACATTTACTACAATATCTAAGTGACCAAAATCTTTAATTAATTTTTCAATTAAATTTTTAACTTGTTCTATTTTGGTTATATCTGCTGTAATTGCTTGAGCTTTTGTCCCTAAAGCTTTAACTTTCGAGACTGCTTTATCCAGACCTTTATGCGCTCCATAATCATAACCAAACATCTTTTGGAAATGCGTTGGTTCGCCTTTCTCAATATCTGAAACAACTATATCAGCTCCATTTTCTGCTAGATTTATTGCTATAGCATGACCAATTCCATTAGGACTTCCTGCTCCCGTAATAAGAGCAACTTTTTCTTTTAAACTCAATTCTTTACCCTCTATTTATTTTTTTAATAATAAAATGAATTATGAGATTTTCTGAATTAATTTATATTTATAAATACTTCATACTTAATTTCATCTATTAAAGATTGCAGAATCTATCATGTAATTATGAAAAAAGAACGAAATTCAACTTATAATCTTGAAGAAAACCTCACATGCTATTTTGAATTAAAAGATACCATTATTTTCAATTTAACTTTTTTAATTTTCTTAATTCCTGCGATAGCTGGAGTGATATTAGCAGGTTATTGGCCATGGCTTATAGGATATGTAGTATATTGGGTTTTTTTTATACAAATCTGGGAAAATAAGACGTTATGTAGTCATTGTCCTCATTATGGTGAAGAGGGAAAAACAATACGGTGTTATGGAAATAAAGGGATATATAAATTATGGAAGTACAACCCTAAACCCATGAGCATATCACACCAGATTCAATTTATTATTGGTATAGCGATTCTACTTTTATATCCTATACCTTTTTTAATTCTTGGAAAGCAATTTATCATGCTTATATTATCATTAATTGGAATTATTCTATGGATTGGAGTACAATCAATAAGGATGTGCACGAGATGTATAAATTTATCATGTCCTATGAATAGAGTCCCCAAAGATCTAGCAGATAAATATCTTGAACATAATGAGATTATGAAAGAAGCTTGGAAAGAAAAGTAATTTATAGAGATTGGTAGAAAATTGGTAACAACACATGAAAAATAAAAAGAAAATTGATAATTTTCAAAAATTTGGCTCTAAACAAAAAGTTTCTTTTGCATTATCATTTTTAGGGTTAATGTTAATTAGTGGAGTATTCCAGATTTGGGTTTTTACTTTTTATTTTTCAGCAGTAGGTCTCCGCATTCATTATGTCATGACGGCTTATATTATTTGGGCATTTTGGAATGCAATTAATGATCCTATAATGGGCTTAATATCAGACCATACAAGAACCCGATGGGGTCGGCGAAAACCCTTTATTATGTTAGGTACAATTCCAACGGTTTTAATATTGATATTCGTTTGGATGCCCCCTAATGGTAATCAAGTAATTTCATTTCTCTATTTACTCCTTATGTTATTCCTTTTCGACACATTTTATACAATGCTCGAAGTTCCTTTAGGTTGCCTCTTTCCTGAGTTATACACTTCAGTAGAGGAGAGATCGGAAGTTAATAATCTTAGCCAAATCTTTTCTGTTATTGGTCTTATTTGTGCTTTCCTAATCCCGGGTATTCTTATAGAAGATATTACCCTAAGGGAAGGATATTTAATAGGTGGAATTATAATGGCCTTAATTTTAGGTATCTCTTTGTTGATATCTTTGAGATGGGGCGTGTTAGAAAGACCAGAATTCATACACGACAGCGAACATCCCTTTGGTTTTTTTCAGGGTTTAAAATACACTTTGAAAAACAGAGGTTTTATATTATATACTATAATGTTCCTTAGTTATGAATATGTAACAACTATGCAGGGTACACTTGTTCCCTTATATAGTAAATATGTTCTTGAAGTAGAAGGAAGCTTAGAAGCTTCAATACTATTAGCACTTCTTTTTATTGTTGCTATAATTACCATGATAATATGGAGAATAATAGATCTTAAGATTGGAAGTCGAGCCGCTTTCTTTATTTCCATTATAACTTACTTTGTCACGATAATACCACTAACTTTTATTTCTGATTATATGAGTGCCTTAATTGTATTTGGTATCCTGGGATTTGGCTTTGGAGGTATGATTTATTTTATTTACTTGATAATTGCTGATGTAATTGATGAAGATGAAATAAAAACCGGTATAAGAAGAGAAGGGTCATTTTATGGAATAACCGCATTTTTCTTGCGATATGCTAACATTTTATCCATTCTAACAATATCATTAGTTTTCACAACAACAGGATGGGAAGAATTTACTCCTGATCCCCGTATTAATGTTATTGTAGGTCTTAGGTTTTTAATGGTTTTATTTCCATCAATAGCGCTTATAATTATTTCCATATGTCTTTACTTTTATCCTTTTACTAAATCATATGTAATGGAAATTAAGGAAAAGTTATATAAACTTCATGAAATGAAGCGAAAACGTTTAGCGGAAGAAAAAGATAGTAAGTAATACTTTTTATCAAAACCATTGTTATATATTTTATCAAACTCTAAGATTTAAAAAATGAAGATATTAGCTTTAGGTGGCTGCGGTGATATGGGTAGAATGGCTGTGGCAATATTACTTGAGTCACCAAAAGTCACGTCTATAACTGTGGCAGATTTAAATTTAGAACGCGCTAAAACTTTCGTCGATATGGTTGAATCAGATAAATTATCAGCAGTACAAATTGATGTTACAGAAAAGAAAAAACTAATTGAGTTAATGTCCAATCATGATATTGTTGTAAATACTATAGGACCATTTTATAAATTTGGTACCTTGATCTTAAAGGCAAGCATAGAAGCAAAAAAACCCTATGTTGATATATGTGATGATTGGAAACCAACCTTAGAAATGTTAGAACTACATGACGAGGCTGTAAATGCCCAAGTTTCAGCATTAATAGGTATGGGAGCAAGTCCAGGAATTACTAATTTAATGGCAATGCTTGCTTGTTCTGAACTTGATGAAGTAGATGAAGTAGTAACCGCTTGGGGTATGGGTCAATCAAAAATGGGTAAAAAACCAAAATACTTTATTAATCCAAGAGAATTTTATAGGAAATTTAAAACTTCACCGCGTATTGCAAACGCAGCCATTATTCACTTCCTTTATGAAACTTTAGAAACCATCCCAACTTATAAAGATGGGGAGGTAATTTATATTAAATCCTTAACTGAAGCACTACCGTTAAATTTTCCTGGATTTAAGGAAGCTTATGTTTGTCATATTGGTCACCCAGAACCTATAACTTTACCAAGAGTAATAAAAGCGAATTCAATTTCGAATGTCATGTTTATTGGGAAAAAACCTACAGAGTTGGTTAAAGAGTTAAGACAAAAAATAAAGAATAAAGAAATAACTATTGAAGAAGCAGCAATCAACTTAGCAAAAGAAACTAGAAAATTTTTAAGAAATCCTTTAATTCTAAAAGAATTTATTAATTATCCTCCTGAAACGTGCGTTATA
>JBHLKV010000083.1:0-1973 GCA_048886305.1 Candidatus Hodarchaeota archaeon | reverse complement strand
ATTTTTAGAGAATTAATCTCTCGAAATAAGTATGAACTTTCTTTACTTTTAAGACCGTCTCGTAAGAATAAGAAATTATTCAAATCATACAAAGGAACCATTGATATAATATGGGGGGATATTCTAAATATTGAAGATGTTAAAAAATCAGTTTTCAATAAAGATATCGTTATTCACGCAGCAGGTGCTTTACCTGATATTGCTTTGGATAATCCAAATTTAGCTAAACTTACCAATATTGATGGAACAAGGAATATTTTAAATGCCATGGAAGAACAGAAATTTAATCCAAAAATTATTTATACATCTTCGACGACGGTTTATAATAAAAGCTTAGAAAATCCAATTATTAAAATCTCAGATCCAGTAAATCCCAATCCCTATGATGTTTATTCTTATACTAAAATAGAAGCAGAAAAATTAATTATGAAATCGGGAATGGATTATTGCATTTTTAGAATTTTATATGTGGCATCAGTGGAAGCTATGCGATTTAGACCAATAATGTTTCGTATATCCTTAGATGCTCCTTTAGAAGTAATTCACGTTAAAGACCTAGCTCGAGCTATCGTTAATGCAATAGAAATTGATAAAATCTGGGGAAAAATCTTTAACATAGGTGGAGGAAAAGACTGGCAAGTAATTTATAGAGATAATATAAATGATATTTGCGAAATTATGGGTTTAGGACGAAATTTCCTACCAGAAACGGCATATGCAGAAAAGGGTTTTTACTGTGGTATTATAGATGCCCAAGAAACGCAAGACCTTCAAAATCTATTAAATTTTCAATGTCATACACTTCAGGATTTTTATAAAGAATTAAAAAAATGGATCGGGTTCAAAAGATACTTAGCTCCTTTAATTAAACCATTTTTAAAATGGTACATTTTACGAAAATCTGAGTTCTATCAGAAGTATAAGAAAATGAACGAAATTTAATCACTTTATATTCTGATTTTATTTAATACGTCATCGAGATAATAAAGATTTTCTGGCTTGAGTTCTTCTTTTAATGCATTTGCTAATGAATATCTAAAAGCCCATACTTCTACAATTTTATTCAATTCTTTTATTTTTTTAATAACGGGTATAAAATCCCCATCTCCTGATACTAATACAGCTGTATCATAGGCATCTTCATATGCTAAAGAAATAATATCAATTGCAATTTGAATATCAATTTTTTTTTCAAAGGTATTGCTTAATGCAATTTTATCAAAACTTGTCTTTATTATATAGCCACTTCTTTCACGTAAATCTTTATACCATTTCTTCTTCTCGGGGTTGATGGGATACACAACTCCTTCGTATAAAATAATATACTGTAATTTTCGACCCTTTGTTATGATATTTTTCAGCTTGTCATAGTCAGCTTTAACATCATATTTCCTAAAACCCATGAAAATGTTACTATTGTCAATAAAAATCGTAATTCTTTCCATTTTAAGGTTTTTTACTAAGATAAATTAATATTTTTTTTACATTTAAGAATAAATCAATTTTAAAAGTAATTTTTATAAGATAAAAGCATAATATTTTTTAAAAACTAAAACTAAATAATAATAGTTATTATTTAGGAATCTTTCTAATAATCTGATTTAGATTCTATATAACTTTCCTATTTAATAATGGTCAATTTCTAAAAATTCTCATATTAAAATTAGTGATAATTATGAATGAAGATAGTAAAAACCCGGTAAAAGGCAGAATTAAGAGGCCTACTGCCGGTGGTGGTATGACGATCCGAGACTGGTGGCCGAACCAGTTGAATCTCGATATACTACACCAACACTCTATGAAGTCTAATCCTATGGGCAAGGATTTCAATTATGCCAAGGAATTCAATAGTCTAGACTTGAAAGCCGTTAAAAAGGACCTTGCGGAACTTATGACAGATTCTAAGAGCTGGTGGCCAGCGGACTTTGGTCATTACGGTCCATTATTCATCCGTATGGCTTGGCATAGTGCTG
>JBHLKV010000082.1:0-11789 GCA_048886305.1 Candidatus Hodarchaeota archaeon | reverse complement strand
AAGAAATTTGTTGTGGTTGGCATTTATTAGCAAGTGGATTGAAATCTGAGTTTGAAGTCTGTAAAAGAGAAAACATCGAAGTTTTTCAAGATTTTAAGAAAATTATTTGTCTCTGTCCTGCTTGTTATTATCTTTTTAATTTTATATATAGACCCGAATTAGATGAAAATATTGAAATAGAATATATCGCAAATTATTTGAAACCAGCTGATCAAAAAAAAACAGGGAGAGTGGGAATCCAACATCTCTGTCAACTTATGAATAGAGGAAGAGAAGGAGTAGATACTTTTATCAATAATATTCTTAAAAAAAGCGGATATAAAGTTACTGATGTTCCACATTGGTGTTGTGGTGGTGGAACAGGTTGGATGGGACGTACGGATATAATTGAAGCTATAGCTCGTAAAAGGATGGATGATTTTGATCGAGATGATATCGATTTCGTTACTACATATTGTCCAAGTTGTTGGTGGATTTTAGCCAGGTTTAGCAAAATTTGTAAGATAAAGCCAAAAGCGAAGGATTTATTCGAATTGCTATTATAGGAAGGGCACATGAAGGAAGAGTATACATGCCCCTGTCGGGAAGTTGACCCGAATAATTTTCTTGAAAATGAAGAAGTTGACTGGTTGATTAAAAACCGTAAAAAATATAAATTCCAACAAGAGGATTATTTAAAACTTTATAATTGTATTCATTGTAATGATTGTGGCACTTCTGAGCAACGTTTTATTCTGAAACAAAAATTTTTAAAGGATGGAAATCATATTGAAAGTTTAAAACAAAATATTGAGACATTAGTAAAATATGGAACTCCTTTTCAATACAACAAAAGTCGGATTAAACCTATTGAAGGAGTATCAAAAGAAAGTAATACTTTATTATATTTAGGTTGCTTTACAACTGTTAAAACCCCTCGTTATGGAGAAAGTGTTATAAAATATCTATTGCTGAAAAATGTTAATTTTTGTATTTTGGATGAAGAGATTTGCTGTGGTTATCCCATATTATGTACTGGAGAAATAAAAACCTATAATCATTTAGTAGAAAAAAATTTACAACTATTTAAGGAAAAAAATTTTGAAGAAATAATTACTGTTTGTCCCAGTTGTTATATGGTATTTAAAAAGCATTATAGTGATTACATTAAAGTGAAGTATTTTACTGAGTATTTAACACCTCCAAATAGTAAAAAATATGGAAACCTTATAATACAACATGCTTGTCCATTAAAAAATGGGGAAATACCTAATATTGCTGATGATATTGAAGATATCTATAAAAGTAGTGGTTATAATGTACTGAATTCTGTGCCAAAAAATTGTTGTGGAGGTGGCGTTGGTCATCAATTACGAACTGAAATATCAGAGTCAATTGCTTTAAAAAGAATGGAGGATTTCAAATTAAAATTATCTAATGATAATAATAATTATATTACTACTTATTGCCCGGATGCGTATTGGATATTAAAAGTATTTGGGAGAAAGGCTAAAATAGATTTTAAACTAATTAATATGTGTGATTTACTCAAATGATTAATATTATTACAACAACTTTTTTATTTGATTAATCTTGGAACCTAATTTGAATGAAACCAAAGAAGAAGTATTAGTAAAATACAATAAATTTACTTTAAAAGAGTTTGGAGGAGCATTTGGAGATTGGGGTACATTAATTCCATTTATTATAGGATATATATCAATTGTGGGGTTAAATCCTGCTGGGATCTTTTTTACTTTAGGGATTACAAACATAATTTTAGGTATTCGGTTCAATTTACCACTTCCAGTACAGCCCCAGAAAACTATTGGAACAGTAGCCATTAGCGAAAAATGGGATCCAAATATGGTAATTTCAACGGGATTTGGAACAGGAATTATATGGTTCCTGCTAGGATTTTCAAAGAAATTAAATAAAATAGTTGAAAAGGTTCCTATTGTTACAGTACGAGGAATTCAACTTGGTTTAGCATTTATTTTAGGATGGACAGGTATTGTTTTGTTTAAAGACAATCTACTACTTGGTTTTATTTCAGTTGTTATAATCTTGGTATTAATAAATAACAAACCAATCCCATCAGCAATTATTCTTGCACTTTTAGGTATTGTATTAATGATTTTCACTGGCTCTGTTCAATTTTCAGAATTTAAATTTGGATTACCAATATTTGATTTTCAAATTCCAACTTTGAAAAATCTTTTATTTGGTATGTTAGTTGCTGGAATTGCTCAATTATTTTTAACATTAACGAATGTTATGATCGCTACAGTAGTGCTTGTAAAGGATTTATTTCCAGAGAAAGAGATTGATGCAAATATTCTATCGTTTAATATGGGTGCTATGAATTTAATTAATCCTTTTTTTGGAGGCATGCCATTATGTCATGGATCTGGGGGATTGGCGGCTCAATATGCTTTTGGAGCTCGAACAGGAGGATCCATGATATTAGAGGGAATAATGGAATTAATACTTGGCCTATTTTTATCAGAGACGTTATTTATACTTTTTAATGAATTTCCTACCGCTATTTTGGGAGCAATGTTGCTTTACACTGCATTTTTATTAGGGAAAATTGCTTTTAAAGAATTTAAAATAGAGCTATTTCCTATAATTTTAATAGCAGCAATATTGAGCTTTGTATTTAATATAGCAATTGGCTTCATAGTGGCTTTAATATTATTTTTCATATTTAGAAAAAAATTTGAGAACTTAAAAGGTTGAAATTTATCTTTTGATTTATTAGTAGAATAAGATTAGTTTTTATTTGTTAATAACATCAAATAAGGTTTTTTTATAAAATAAACGAAAAATTCTTTTAAATATAAAATTAAATATTCTTATTAGAATGGACTAAATTGGGTGATTTTATGTTATTTTCACAGAACGAAATGGATAATATCAAAAGAGAAATGGATAAATTAAAGGAAAAAGTTGTACTTAAATTATTCACTGATTATAAAACCCAAGAAGACGGAACAAAACTAAGAAAGTGTATGGCTTGTGAAGCAACTTATGAATTATTAAAAATGTTGGAAGATCTATCTAAGGGAAAATTAGAAGTTGAGGAAATATCTACAGAAGAAAATGAAGAAATAGCAAAGAAGTTTAATGTTACTAAGATCCCTGCTATATTGTTTGTTGATCAGAATGATAAAGAGATAATTCGATATTTAGCCCACCCCACTGGATCTGAATTTGTACCGTTTCTTAATAGTATACAATATTTTTCAGGTGTAAGACCCTATTATGCAGATCAAATCATTACTCACCTTAAAAAGATAGAAAAATCAAATATGAAAATTTTTATTACTCCGACTTGCCCTTATTGTCCAGCTACAGTTCCAGTTTTAACATTATTCGCTCTGGTTTCTAAAGGAAAGATTTCAGTTGAAGTAATTGACGTTAATTTAAACCCAGATATCGGTATGAAGTATCAAGTCCAAGGTGTTCCTATGACAGTTATAAATGAGAAAGAAATTATTCATGGTATGTTCACACCTCAAGATTTGCTAGATAAATTAGTTGGGGCGAAAGGTAGGGACTTTGGAGGTATGTATGCATAATTCTAAGGTGATATTAGAAAATGTCGCAAGAGGATAAATATAGAGATATAATTAAAAGAGAAATGGCTAAATTAAAGAAGCCTGTGAAATTAAAAGTGTTTACATCTCAAAAAGTTCAGTCTGATGGAAAAAAAATCCAAGCATGTATGGATTGCGGACAATTTATGGCTTTATTGAGAATTTATGAGGAAAATTCAAACGGGATGCTAACGATTGAAGAACTATCGATAGATAATAATCCAGAATTTGCTAAGAAATTCGATATTACACGCGTTCCAACTATACTTTTCATCAATAATAATGGAAATGAAATAATCAGATATTTAGCAGCACCAAAAGGAGGAGAGATTCAACCTTTCATCCAAACTATTTTTACTTTTGCAGGAGCTCCGAATTATTATGAAGCTACAATAAAACAAAATCTTGACAGAATTCCACCATCAACTATTAAGGTAATGATGACAGAGACTTGTCCTTATTGTCCTCAGGTTATAGCAATCAGTAATTCCTTCGCAATTGCATCTGAGGGGAAAATCAGAACTATAATAATCGATATCATGGCAAATCCCGACATAGGACAATATTATGATGCTGCTGGTGTCCCTTATACTATTATAAACGATCAACAAACCTTGGTTGGAATGGTTGGGCCTAATGAAATATTACGAGCTTTGATTGGAGGTAATATACGTGTTCAATATTGATATGGAAAGCATTGATTTAGAGAAAACTTATGATCTAATTGTTTTAGGAGGAGGTCCAGCTGCAATTGGCTGTGCGATTTATGCTGCTAGATTTGCAATGGATGTACTCGTTATAGGTAAAACTTTTGGAGGTTTAATTGCTACAACTCATATTGTTGAGAATTATCCCGCAATTACTTCAATAAGTGGTCAGGGTTTAATGGAAATGTTTAAAGATCATATGGACTCACTTAATATTCCATATATATCAGATGAGATTCGGAGTATTGATAAAGTCGATGAATATTTTGAACTCCATTCTTTCTTTCAAAAATTTAAGGCATATTCTATCTGCATAGCAACTGGGTCAGAAAAGAGAAAACTTGGTATTCCTGGAGAGGGAGAATTTGTAGGGCGGGGCGTATCATATTGCGCTACGTGTGATGGTCCTTTTTATAAAGATAAAGTTGTCTGTGTAATAGGAGGAAGTGATTCTGCTGCAAAAGAAGCTTTATTTCTAGCTCAAAATGCAAAGAAAGTATATATCATTTATAGGGGAGAAGAACTTAGAGCAGAACCTATAAATAAGAAGAGGGTATATGAAAATGACAAAATTGAGATAATATACAAAACAAATATAATTGAAATTAAAGGAGATAACTCAGTAAAATCTATTATTTTTGATAATGGAAAAGAATTTGCAATCGATGGAGTGTTTATTGAAATAGGATCAATTCCTAATTCTGATTTAGTGAAACCTATTGAGGTTGAATTAAACAAAAAAGGTGAAATTAAAATTAATCGTAAGTCAGAAACAAATGTTCCAGGTATTTTTGCGGCGGGAGATGTAGCTGACGCTCCATTTAAACAAGCTATTACCGGAGTTTCAGAAGGCGTTATAGCAGCATATTCTGCTTTTGATTATGTTAAAGAAATAAATATAGAATATTAGAAATTAGTTTTAATATATAAAAGGAATGAGAGCCTTTCGATTATTAGGATAATCTTCAAACATTTCTCGGTACCAACGGTGATTACTTCGAGCTCTCGGTCCTAAATTGGCAGTAGTCCAGATTGCGAAGACTAATCCTGGTAACGACCATGTCATAATCGCCCAACCATACCACTCTATTATTTCACCTAAATAGCTAGGACAACTTATAAATCGAAACATACCTCCATGAGGGATTTTAAAATCAGTTTCACCAGGTTTACGTAGATTTCTGATTAAATGATCAGAATGCATATGCATGAAAAATCCAGCAAAGAAGATAATTATACCAATAATAAACATTGGGGTAAGAAGCCAGCTTTCTTTATAACCTCCTGAAAGCTTATTAATCCATAGTCCTTGAAGATATGCATTTGCAGAATTAAATATCATCCCAAAAAGAATTATAGTTAATGGCATTTTATGTTTTCCTCTTATTAAACTGGGAAATATAAATGTCCTATATCCGTAATGCATGAACCATAATCCCGAAAATATGAACGTCATCAATTTAGTTTGATAATCTCCTGTTATGTAGAATAAAGCATAAAGAATTACTGTTGGAATTTCCATTATTACCCACCCAGCTTTATCATTTATAGTTGGACCCCATTTTTTCGAGATATGCTGACCGTATCCTGCGGGAATTTTTAACAATGCTATAAAGACAAGGATAGCAATTATGATCATAACAATCATAAACCAAATGAAAAAATTACTATCATCCATTTTTCTAATTACTTTTGGGAAGGTATATTAAAAGGTTTTATTATACAATATAAACTAAACGCATAAAAATCATTCGCAATATTGTTATTATAATGAGTGAAGCTGAAAACAAAGAATTTATAGAAAGTTATAAGTTTCACCACATTGACACGAGTAAATGCCGTCAATGTAAAGAATTTTCTTGTGAAGAAGCTTGTTTTAGAGGAATTTATAGGGTAATTAATAAAGAGACAATTCCTAAATCAACTGTTGTGCAAGAGCGGGAGGATCACTGTGTTAAATGCCATATTTGTACAACAGTATGTAAATTTGGAGCTATTACTATTGATTAGATAATATATATCTTCCACATATATTAATTATTCGATAAACTTATAATTTATAAATTGTTATAAATTGTTAGCAAATCTATTCTACAAGAATAGTTGTAAAAAACTTCATTGAAGTGTTATTATGATTAGTCAAAAGTTAAAATTAGACGATATAGATCGTCAAATTATTACATTAGTACAAGAGGATCCAAATTTAACCCATACCCAGATTGCAGAAAGAATAAATCGTAGTCAGCCTACAGTTGGGATGCGTATTAAAAAACTTGAAAAATCAGGTATACTACAGTTCCAACCTGGGATCAATTTTAAAAAAGTAGAGTTGTTTTTAGCAACAGTTGAGGTTAATTCGACTAATCCTGAAGAAATTATGGATATGGCAGGTTGTTGTCCTTTTATGCTCAACGCTTTCAGATTGAGTGGAGAACATAATATCTGTATTTTATTAGCAAGTTCTAAGCTTGATAAGCTTGATGCAATAATAAATTACCATTTTAGAAAAAATCCAGAAGTATCATCAGTTTCAATGGAAATTGTGACTGATATCGCTAAAGATTTCATATTACCAATCGATTTTGACTCTGAACATCATGAACCCAATGAAGAAGTAGGCTGTGGAGAGAAATGCAAATATAAACTATCCAAGATGCAAAATAAAAATTAATAAAAGAAATAAAAATCTAATCTTCTTGTTTAAGTTCATCAAATTTGAATCTTGGTAAATCTTCTTTAAGATTGCATCCAGGACCACAATATCTACCATCAAAGTTCTCAATAGTAAAATCAATTGGGACTACGAAATCATGGATAGATTCTATTAAAATATTGGTTTTGACGTTAATTACATTAGGATCTCTTCTAAAACACAAATCTACTAATTTCTCAATTGTTTGTAAATCTGAAGCTGCAATAAAACATAATACATTAAATTCCCCGGAAATCTTAAATGCATGATTAATAAATGGGCAATTTTTTATTTTTTCAACTATGTTTTCTACGTCTTTAGTTGAAATATATACTATAGCAACCTTTATGTCAACTTCTTTGATATTAAATCCAACTTGCTTCGTCAAAAGATGCTTTCTTTCCAATTTAATGATTCTAGCACCTACTGCCGGTTGGGATTTTTCAATCTCTTTAGCTATATCAGAATGAGTTATATCTGGATTTTTCTCAATCATTTCAATGATTTTTTTATCATCATCATCGATGCTTAATAATTCATTAAAAGTTTTTTTCTTCATATCCATTTTATTTCATAACCTCGCGTTAATTTAAACTTATTTTTAATAAATTTAAATTTTTTTAAGAGCTAAGTTATAGAAATTAAAACTAATAGTGATAAGCATTTTATTTTATAAATATTAACCGTAAATATGATATATTCAACTTAGATTTATACTCTTAAACAATAATTTAAACCTTATTAGTTAAATAAAGTAATTTTTAAAAAAATAAGAAAATTTAAGGATGGTAAAAATGGAGGGAAACCGAATTTCTTATCATAACTCCGTTTTGAGAGTGTATGAAAGAATTAAAAAAGACGGAGTAATAAATATTTGGCACCGCTTTGAGCAACAAGGATTTGGTGGTGTTCCTGATAAACGGTGTCCTTTTTGTTTAAAAGGAGCTAGATGTGATTTATGCTCAAATGGTCCTTGTCGAGCAGATGCTTCAATCGATAAGAGGGGAGTATGTGGTATTACTGCTGATGGAATGGCAATGCGTATGATGCTTCTAAGAAATATAATGGGTGCTTCTACTTACCACTATCACACAGAACAAACAATAAAAACTTTGAAAGCAACAGCTGAAGGAAAAACACCATTTAAAATTTCAGAACCAGAGAAGCTAAAGAGCTTTGCAAAAAGACTGGGCATTGATGATTCAGGGTCAGAAAAAGAGTTAGCACTTCGCTTATGTGATTTTGTTAAAGAGGATTTTAATAGACCTTATGATCAGTCAAGTAAAATTGTTGAAGCTTTAGCACCAAATGAAAGGAAAGAAACCTGGAAAAAACTTGGTATTTTTCCCGGAGGAATTTATGGAGAGATGATGTTAGCTTCAAGTTCTTGTCTGACTAATGTTGATGGTTATTATGCTAGTTTAGCTCTTAAGGCTATGAGACTTGGAATTTCTATGGCTTATCAGAGTCAGATTATTAATGAATTTTGCCAAGATATACTTTTTAACATTCCAAGACCACATAAAATGCGTGTGAATTTGGGAGTTTTAGATCCTGATTATATTAATGTTTTACCTAATGGACATGAACCTTTTTTAGGATTTGCTATGGTTCAAGTCGCTAGAAAAGCAGAATGGCAGGATAAAGCAAAGGCAGTAGGTGCAAAAGGTCTTAGGATAATAGCAAATATCGAAACTGGACAAGAAATGATACAAAGATGGAAAATGGATGATGTATTTTATGGTTTTACTGGTAATTGGATAATGCAGGAAGCCGTTTTAGCAAGTGGTTGCATTGATATTTTTGTATGTGACATGAACTGTTCAATGCCTATTGATCCCATTTATGCCGAGAAATATAAATTTAAATTAATCCCTGTAAGTGAAGTAGTAGCTTTTGAAGGGATAACAGAAAGATTAGATTATATCCCCGAAGAAGCAGAAAAACAGGCAGAACAGCTCTTGCATATGGCAATTGACAACTTTAAAGAAAGAAGAGCAAATATTGAAGCTGTCACAGGACTGGATATGAGTGAGGCTACAGTTGGATTCTCTACTGAGAGCATCCTTGAAGCCCTCGGTGGAACATTAGATCCCTTGCTAGATGCTATAAAAACTGGGTCGATAAGAGGAGTTGCGGGATTAGTTTCTTGTACAACTTTAAGGGATTTTGGTCAAGATGTTCATACTATTAATATTGCTAAGGAATTGATAAATAAAGATGTATTAGTTCTTTCAATGGGGTGTGGAAATGGAGGTTTACAAGTAGCAGGACTTTGTTCTCCAGAAGCAAAGGATCAGGCGGGACCTGGTCTTAGAACCGTATGTGAAAAGTTAGGCATCCCACCTGTTCTAAGTTATGGGACATGTACAGATACAGGACGTATTGCAGACTTGATTGCTACTATATCAAATGCTCTTGGAGATATTCCCATTCCCGAGTTACCTGTCGTCGCAGTAGCTCCAGAATACATGGAGCAGAAAGCAACTATTGATGCTGTCTTCGCACTAGCATTTGGTCTCTATACTTATGTAAATCCTGTGCCTACGGTTACTGGTGGTCCTGATCTCGTTAAGCTTCTTACCTTGGATTGTAAAGATATTACAGGGGGAATTTTGCATGTCGAAACAGATGCTACTCAAGCAGTTAATTCCATGTTAGATCATATCGAAAAAAATAGGAAGATATTAGGTATATAACTTTTTTTTATTAATTTTTATATTATATCTTTAAATGTATTAAGAATAAAAATTAAAATAGTAAATCCGATAAGTCCAATCACAAATTTTATCGGATCTCCTTTTTCTTTTTCTGGAATAACCTCTCGTACTATTAAATATAAAATAACACCTGATATGAATGAAAAGAATATAAAAAGAAGTTCTAAATTATGAAGAAAGAGTGATTTTAAAATTAAGCTAATCAGAATTCCCACAAGTGCCGAAGTCGCTAAGATATACTTCTTTAATGGTTTTACTTCGTGTTCTATTGTCTCGTATATTTCTAAATCAGTAAAAATGATATGAGCCTCAGATCTTTTGGTTATAATTGTTCGAAACCATGCAAATATAAAAAAGAGAATCCCAGCTACTAATTCAAAACTCAAAAGACCCACTAAAATAAGACCTATAAGAAAATGATAAATATAATCCGTAAAATATCTGAAATTAGTTAATTCTTTACTTATATGATTTTGAATTTTAATCTTATATGTTTCAATTTCATTCTTCATTTCTACTTCTTGTTCCTTCAAGATTAAGAGAGTCTGAGAAATATCTTTTAAAGCAGCTTCATCTAATTTTTCATGTGTTAATTCCTTTGTAAGGATGTCTTCCATATTTTCCTCTACTGCTTCTAATGTCTTCTCCTTCTTAATTAGTTTCCGTATTTTTTTTTGGGTTTTTGATTCAACTTTTTGTAAAATTAGTTTCTCGGATATATGGATAAAAGAAAATCCTATTAAAACAAAAAGATACTCAAAGAGTTCTGAATGAAATGGAAATTCAGGCAAATTTTTGCCAATTTCGGGAAGGACAACAAGAAAAAAGTAAGAAACAGATATTCCTGCTATTAAAGAAGCATGTAATTTGTTCAATTTATACCCGTAATAGTCAGAAACAAAAAACATTACTCCAAAAAGTAAAGATAGAATTATAACTATTACAAGATATACTGTCATTATTATTTTTAAGATTTTTAAGATTTTTTAAAGTTTTTAATATTACATAAATTAAATGGTAATTTTATTCTGTATGGTGAGGATAAATTCAGTTTTTAATCATTACCTCAAGTGAAGATATTGCTTCGATGAATATTCGCAATAAGTTAATTAATTCAAAATCTTATAAATTTACGGAAACTGATCATTACTGGTATAACAATTTGATTTTCGAATTTAAAGGATTTTCTAATAAAAAGGAAGAGAGTCTAAATTCCAATCAAATTTATTTGGGATTAACAAGAGAGTCCCTTATATTTTTGAATGATTTAAATATAGTTAATTCAAAAATAAATCCTGATTTTGTTATATTTGCTAGTCGCCACAGATCTGAAGCACAGAGACCTGCTTTTTTAGCTCATCTAACTGGTAACTGGAGTAGTAAAGCTGAATTTGGAGGTAATCCATATGAATTATCTCTAGCAAGTGCTCTGTTATTTAAAGCTGGATTTTTATCTTTGATAGAAAATTCAAAAAAATATAAACTTTTAACTAGGTTCTCTAAAGATATTGAAGTGTCTCATCATGGTCCTACTACTTTAGAGAAACCAATAATTTTTATGGAACTAGGAAGTAGTGAGCAAGAATGGAAAATTGATGAAGCTGGGGAGGTTGTAGCAAGTTCTATTATTAATACTGTTTTTAAGTATCTAGAATTTAAGAAACAAAATGACCAACGTATCGGATTAGGTTTTGGGGGTACACATTATGCACCTAATTTTCAAAGATTAGTAATAAACAATAATATCGCCATGTCTTTTATATGCCCGAAGTATTATATTCAGGAATTGAATAAAGAATTAATCATCCAAATGATAGAAAATACTCTCGAAAGTGTTGATTATTTCATTATTGATTGGAAAGGCACAAATTCTGAAGATAAAAAGCATTTGATTCCTTTATTAGAAGATTTTGATATCCCTATCAAAAAGACTAAAGAGTTTTAATCACCAGAAGATTTTAAATATAGAAAAAGTCAATTAGCTTCGTTTTTTATCTGTTCATAATATTTAATTAAATTTTTTATTACATAATGAGTAGGAGAATAGCCTTGAATTGCTGATTTCACCAACACTTTAATAAGAAAATCG
>JBHLKV010000081.1:10621-11824 GCA_048886305.1 Candidatus Hodarchaeota archaeon | reverse complement strand
ATTAGCAATTTTAATATCTTCGATTATAAAGGGAATTATGATGGAACTATAGAAGATAGAAAGGAACCCAATCTAAAACATCTTAAAAAATCGGGTTATTGGATACTTTCTTTTATTCATATTGATGGTAACTGGTCTCATACAGCAGAAGATTATACGTGGTGTAATGGGAATGGCTCGTGGGGTAATCCGTACACGATTGAAAATGTTATTATTGATGCGAGTGGTTCACCTACGGGAAGTGGAATTTTTATTAATAATTCTAAAAATGACTATTTTATTATCAGAAATTGTATGGTTTTCAATGCAGGGAGTAGTGGATTTGACGCAGGAATCAAATTAGAAAATACAAATAACGGAACCTTATCAAATAATAACTGTTCAAACAACCTTCAGAATGGTATATTCTTGTTTAATTACTGCATAAATAACACTATCTCGGGAAATACTGCAAATAACAATGAAATTGGAATATATTTATCTTATGAGTGTCATGACAATATCATCGCAGGAAATCTCATTAAAGATAATCAAAATTATGGATTAAGAATTGCTACAAATGGCGGCCAAAATAATTTAATTTATTTTAATTCATTTATAGGAAATATTGGATGGCATGCAAACGACTCTGGCATGAATAATTATTGGGATAACTCGATAGTTGGAAATTATTGGGATGATTGGACCTCCCCCGATATTGTCGAACCATATGGAATCGTGGATCTCGGGCGTAATATTGCTGGTAGCGCAAGTAGCGTGGATCATTTTCCGCTCACTGAAAGCCCTGTCCATCTCGGTGAAGCAATTCATATAGATGATTTTAGTGTTGGTAACTCCTGGAGTGAAACAGCTAAACTTAATTTTTGGTGTACCGGTTCGGGAACCTATTCTGATCCGTTTATCATCGATGGGTTGGAGATTGATGCAGCTGGTTCTGGAAGTTGTATTTTAATAGAAAATTCGAAAACCGAGTATTTTATCATCAGAAATTGCAAGGTTTACAATGCGGGAAGTGGATTAGCATGGGATGCTGGAATCAAATTGGTAAATACAAACAATGGAATTCTTGCAAATAATAACTGTTCAAATAATGGAGGTAGTGGTATATTATTAGATAATAATTGCGATAATAACACCATCTCGGGAAACACTGCAAACGACAATATTCTGTACGGGATACATGTATACAATAACTATAGAACA
>JBHLKV010000081.1:0-10521 GCA_048886305.1 Candidatus Hodarchaeota archaeon | reverse complement strand
ATAATAATATTATCTCGGGAAACACTGTAAACAGTAACATGGTCGGAATATATTTATATGTTAATTGTAATAATAACGCCATCTCGGGAAACACCGTAAATAATAACTCTGACTACGGGATATATTTAGATAATGATTGTGATAAAAACAATATTACTGAAAATTACATATATTTCAACACCGATTGGGCAATTAAAATCTCATCTATAGATTGTGATGATAACGTAATTCTCAAAAATATATTGGTAAGTGAAGAGGAAGAATTTATCGACGACGAGGGAACCAATACATTAATTTATTATGCTCAAAATTATTTTGGAATTACACCACCAAGCTTTATAGTCGAAGTTATTAGTATGTCATTTACCACCACGGAATTTGTAGTGATTATTAAAGTAAAAAGCGAATTATCTTTCGGTACTTGGCTCCCATCTATTCAAATGTGGTGGGATGGAATCATTGTACCCCCAAATAATATAGCTGAGCTTGGAAACGGGTTATATAACGTATCATTAACTCCGATATTCGTTGAGTCAGGAGGAGATCCTATATTGTTAAATATGACCATCTCTGCTTTTGGTTATGAAGATAAATATTTTGAGATAAATATTGCGGTGGATCTCGATACTTTTGATAAAGAAAAACCTACTGAAGAATTCCCTCTTGCCATAATCATTATTATAATTACATCAATATTAGGAGGAACGGGAGCAGTGGGAGTTTCAATAATTCTGTTGCGTAAAAGAAAACGAATAAGTAAAGTCAACTAATTAAAAGCTATTTTTTTTTAGTTTTTTCACTAAATTTTCATTGAAATCAGACGCTGAATTTACCTTTTCAAACAACTTTTTTTATTTAAATAGAATGGATTTAGTTGATATTAACGTATAAAAATTAGCACAAAATCATGACTCCTACCGAGCTTGTTTATCTCTCTAATAATTAAGAAAAAGTATAATAAAATATCCTAATTTTAAATTAATTTTTTTTTTCTACTAAAAGATTTGTCGTGGTATTGTATTGAATACCAAGAAAAAGACCTTATTTGGTACCCTTCACATGGAAGCGAAGAAGATAGAAGACAGCATGATTATATAAATTGGTACTATGAACAGAAAGAAAAATTTACTGAAAGGTTTCTAAATAAAGAAAAATCAAATTCAGATGAATAGATTCGCTAGTTATTTAAGAAAAGCATTCTCCTCAGAGATTTTTATACGCGGCGACCACGGTGCCCACCTTTTCTGCGGCAGTGGTCATGCGATTTAGGTGTGACTTCTTCAATCCTTCCGACTTGTAGACCGGCGCGTGCGAGGGCACGGATGCAAGCTTGAGCACCGGGACCGGGAGTTTGCGATTTATTACCACCGGGGGCTCTTACTTTGATATGTATCCCTTTAACTCCTTTATCTCTAAGTTCGTTGGCGACTCGGAATCCGCATTGCATTGCGGCGTAGGGGTTGCTTTCATCCCGGTCAGCTTTTACTACCATGCCACCAGAGCATTTTGCGAAGGTTTCTGCTCCGCTAAGGTCTGTGGCAGTTACAATGGTATTATTATAGCTGGAAAAGATGTGGACAATGGCCCATTTCATATCTTTGCTACTCATTTTTTATACTCACTCAACTTTTTTCTTTAGCTTTTGGTTTTACTTTTGTTTTAGGTTCTAAAAAGGGGCTATTTGGAGCAAATCCGATTAAATCTTCTTCTACTCTTTTTACAAGATATGAAGGAGCATTTATTTTTTTGCCACCGACTTGGATGTGTCCATGGGTGATATATTGTCGTGCTTGATAAATTGTACTGGCAAGACCTTTTTCAAAAACTAAAGTTTGCAATCTTCTTTTAAGGACATCTTCTACAGTAAGGAGGAGAACATCCTCAAATTCAGCTTCTGATCCAATTACACCTAATCGGTCTAGTTTACGAATTAGAGTTTTTTGAACTTCTGCTGCTCTTTCTTTTGATAAAGTTCTGGATTGTCGGGCAATATTTCGCCAATTTCCTAGTGTTGTTCGTGATTTCCAATATTCACGTTTATTTCTAAGACCGTATTTTCCTAGAAATTCCAGCTCTTCCATCATTCTTTCTTTTTGAAATGGATGCTTAGGCTTTTTATATTTTTTTTTCAGATGTCTCGGATCTCCCATTATTTTTCACCTACTTTTTCTGTGGAGCTCCTTTTTTCCTTCTCATAACTCCAACGACTAAACCATGACGTCCAGTGCTTTTAGTTTTTTGTCCTCTTACTTTTAATTTCAAGTGATGTCTTACCCCTTTATAGCTTTTCATCCTTTTCATTCTATCAATGTCTCTTTTGACGGTGATTTCTAACTGACTTCCGATTAAATGCTTATCTTTTCCATCTCTTAAATCTTTCTTTCGATTTACCAACCAATTTGGAATTCCATTTTCAACAGGATTTAATATTATTTCTTCGATTCTATTAAGATCCTTTTCAGGAAGAGCTCCAATTCTCATATTAGGATCGATATTTGCAACCCTAATTATTGCTTGAGCAAGTCTTTTTCCGATACCTTTAATTTGAGTTAATCCATATTCAACTTTTGTATTACCATCAACTTGAGATCTAAGTTTACGAAAGAATACTTTTTCTCGAAAGTTTTTTGGTCTTACTGGTGATAATGAACTCATTTCTAGTCTTATTATTTGTAAATGATATAATTCTAAATGTCAAATTTAATATTAATTTTATGGTTTTAGCGTTGATTCCAATAAAGAATAGGAATATCTATCATTTATTTAAATTTTAGTAATAAGGAACTCGCAAATTTTCATTTAATCTTGAGGATATATACTTCTTACTTTTTGTTTTTTTGGAACCTGCTATTTTTTGAAGAAGTGATAATCCAGGCTTAACCTTTTCTATAAGTTTTGATTCTATTAAATTGTTTGAAATTAACTTTTCATATAATAATTTTCCTTTTTCAGTTCTAATTATCACAGTATTCCAACCTGCTGGGGAGCCGATAGATCCTACTGAAATATCAGCCGATTCAGAAGTTAAATCAAAGCAAACTTCACAGTCTTCACGGGCTAGATGATTAATTTCCTTAATTGGTACACTAAATTCCTCACCTTTTTTAGTGTAAACATAAAACTTACCTTTGTTTATATCCATCTTTTTGGCATTATTAATATCAACATCTAACTGCTTACAGATTTTTAAAAGTGATTCATATGAAAAAGATTCCATGCAGAAAATTCCAATTCGATATTCAATATTATTTAAAGAGGGAAATCCGACATTATAAATCTGAGATTTTAAAAGGGCTTGCATTTGGCAAGGTACTCCTACTACCGCAATTTTACTATTTTTTAGCTCATTTTGATTTAATAATTGTAGATTAGGATTGTTTACGTACTTGGTACCAGTAGTAGAGAGGACTTCTTCTTTAATTTTAAGTGATGTCGGTTCAGGACGCCAAAGTGTATTACTCATTTTTGCTCCTAATGCAAAATCTATTTCGTTATTTTCTAAAAGATAGTATAAGCAGGTACTTGAAATACCTCCATCTTGACATACCTCTGAAATTTCTTTTATTTTCGTTCGCGCTGAGTACGCTTCAAGAAAGAATCCAACATTTTGATATTCTTTAATTTCAGAGGTTTTTTCTTGTGTCATATTCAAAACTTTTACAGGGAGATATGTTCTAGGACAAACAAAATAACAGAGTCCACAATGGATACATTTGTCCTCATCAATTTTACCAAAACCATTATAAATATGAAGACAATTAACAGGACATATCCCAGCACATAATCCGCAACCTGAACAAATTTTAGAATCATAAATAACTTTTACTGGTTCATATATAGGTTTTAATTTTGAACTCTGCTCATTTATTATCTTTATCGAAAAGTCCTTGAAAATAAGTTGTTCAGGATTTTTTTCATCTTCCTTAATTTTTTCATGTAGTTCTTCAACAAGAACTAACTTTTCATTTTTAAGTAATTCTAATAAGCTTAGGGATCTGTATAATTCGATCGAGTTTTCTGTTGAAAACTGATTCAGACTTTCTAGATTACTCTCTGAATTCTTTTTTAAATAATTAAACAGGGAATATTTTAATATCTCTTCATCTAATATTTTAAAAAGGATTTGTTCATATTGAAATTCATCATAAATTCCAGCTTCTAAAATATCTTGTTTAGCATCAATAAGAACTCGAATTCTATATGAATCTAAGGCATCTGCTAGATTTTTTAAGAATTCCCACGAAAGATTTTTTTCAATACTCATAAAAATACTTGGTTTTTTTTAGATTCATTTTGTTCCGAAGACCCATGCTGTGGGTTAGTTCCTCTTCAACTATAGTTTATTTGAAAAGATCATTCTACTTCGGATTGGATTTTGGTAGAGGGGGGAGTAAATGAATTTTCTCTGTAATGTCTTCAACTGAATTTATAAATTTTTCAACTTCTGCTGCTGAACAAAAATATTGTTGAATACGTTCTTCAGAAATACCTTCATATTTCAATAATTTCTTTAAAGTAAGTATATGTTCATAAGTATTAATATTTCCATTTCCAAATTCACATTCTCCTTCTTTTCAGGAAATTATCGCAACCCCATCAGCACCGTTTAAGAAAGCTTCCATGATTAAATGAATACCTATCCGTCCTGTACATCTCACTCGAATGAGATGAAAATCTGTAGAATACGATTTTCTTGTAACACCTGTTAAATCTGCTGCTGAATATCCTCACTTATCACAGCCGAAGGCTATAATTCTTCTAGATTTTTCACTTTTTGACATTCTAATAACCTCTAATCAGTTTATTCATCTATACTTTCTGTAATTTTTTCAAATGATTCTAATTCACTAGTACCAATTCCCTTGATTTCTTGAGTAAATTGAATATCTCTATAATATTTTAAATCTATTGCTCTTGCAGGACAAGATGATACACATACACCACAACCTTTACACTTTAAATCATCAACTTTAGCTATGTCGTTATCATCAACCTTTATTGCTTCATAGTAACAGAGTTTTTCACACCTATGACAACCCATGCATAATTCCTCATCTACTTCAGCAATAATTAACTCTTGGTTTATAATATCATGGGATAACAGAGTTGATGCTTTACTTGCAGCAGCTAGAGCAGATGATACTGAATAAGGAATACTTTTTGGACCAGCTGCACACCCGGCTATATAGATTCCTATATCTTTCGTTTCTTGTGGGCTTAAGCATCCATGGACTTCTGAAAGGAATCCTCCTGGTCCTTTACTTAATCCCATTACTTCGACAATTTCTTCAGTTCCTTTCGAAGGGATCATACCTGTTGATAAAACAACTAAATCAGCATAAATTTTTGTAATATCATCAATTAAGGATGAGTATGCTCTGATTTTTAGTTTATTGGTTTTTCTATCTTCTGATATTTCGCCTACTTTTCCTCTAATCATTCTAATGCCTGATTCTCTTATTTTTCTATAATATTCTTCATTACCCTTGTCTGTAGTTCTAATATCAATATAAAACAAAAACACCTCCATCTCCGGATATTCTTGTTTAAGTATTTGAGCATTTTTGAGTGCCACACTACAACAAACGAACGAACAATACGGATTAGCATTTATATCTCTAGAACCAACACATTGAACCATTACAATAGTTTTCGGTGTTTCACCATTAGAAATTCTATAAACATGTCCTCCAGTAGGTCCAATAGGACTTAACATCCTCTCTAGTTCTATTTGTGTAATCACATCGGGATAATATCCATAATTATATTCATTCGATTCCCATATTGGATACTCATCCCATCCTGTAGCAATAATTGCAGCACCGACTTTAATATCTACATATTCTGCCTCTTGTTCAAAATCAATAGCTTCAGCAGGGCATATTCTTTCACAATTTTTACAATCAATACACACACTTCGATCTATAACAGCTAACTTCGGCACCGCCTGAGGAAAGGGAATGTAAACTGCACCTCTTTCACCAATACCTCTATCAAACTCACTAGGCACTTTAATAGGGCATTTGGTTGTACATAATCCACATCCTGTGCATTTACTTTCGTTAACGTAACGGGGATTTTTCCTAATTTTAACTTTATAATCACCAGGGATGCCACTAAACTCAATTACATTGCTATACGTAAAAAGATTTATATTAGGATGTTTTGACGCGTTTACCATTATAGGTGCTAGAACTCATATTCCACAATCATCCGTGGGATATATTCTATCTAGTTGTGCCATCTTTCCACCAATCGTTGCTTCTTTTTCTACTAAATAGACAGGAATTCCTTGATTAGCTAAATCTAAAGCGGCATTCATCCCTGCAATTCCTGCTCCAACAACTAAAACTGCCTTCTCGACAGGAATTTCTTTTCGTGGTACTATTTCTAATTCTCTTGCACGATTTATTCCTGCCTTAACCAATCTTATAGCCTTTTCCGTAGCTTTCTTCTTATCATCCTGATGGACAAAAGAACAATGTTCTCTTAAATTAACCATTTGAAAATAATATGGACTTAAACCTGCTTCAACTAAAACTGCTCTGTAGGTGGGTTCATGGATTTTTGGTGTACAAGCAGCAACAACTATTCGATTCAAATTTTGTTCCATTATGTCATTTCTGATTGTTTCTTGTCCTGGATCCGAACAAGTAAATGAATAAACTCGCGATATTACTACATTTGGAAGATTTTCAACAGCTTCTTTAACCATATCGCAATTAACGGAAGCTTTAATGTTTACTCCTCACTCGCATACATAGACTCCTATTCTAACATTGATCTGACTCTCAGACAACTAGTTCACCTTTTTGTAAAACGTCACCTTTTATTTTTTATTAATTTGAAATAATACATTTAATCTTATTGGTTTATGAAATTATTATAAGAATTTATTTTTTCTCATTAGAATGATTAAGGAAATACTGACGAAATTACTCGTGAAATTTTTTATTAAAAATTCATTACTAACTTATATGGCAGAACAAGAGGAATCTAGGAAAGAAGAATTTGCTAAAGAATTCATGGCAGAAGAGGGTATAAAGGGCAAAGCAAGAAGGATAAAAATTATGAGAATAATTGATAATGTAGGTTACAATAAAAAGAAAATTAAAGTTGCTTTAGCTCGTTCTACCATTATAGAGAGGATTCAGCATGACTAATTTAATTCTATATCTTTACAACATTTAATTAATTTCGCAAATTAATTTAATGATAGTTTATATAAGATAATATTAGATTTTAATTATTGAAAATATTCTGAGGGACTTTAATTTGCTTGATATTGAGTTGTTTCGAAGGAATCTAGACAAAATAATTGAATCAGAAAAAAAGAGGTTTAAAGATCCATCTAATGCTGAAAAAGTTTTAGAATATGATAAAAAATGGAGAAAGACTTTACGAACTTTACAAGATTTAAGGAGAGAAAGGAATGAATTATCAATTCTAATGGGTAAATTTAAGAAATCTGGAGAAAATGAAAAAGCTGAAGAAATTAAAATCAAATCTAAAGAAATTAAAGAAAAAATAGATGAATTGGAGAAACAAAAAACTGAATCTTTAGAACAGAGAGAAAAGTTTCGATACATTGTTGGCAACATTTTACATGACTCTGTACCCATAGGTGAAACTGAGGAAAATAATGAAACAGTTGATACTTTTGGAAAATTACCAAAATTTGATTTTAAACCTTTATCTCATGTCGATTTAATCGCTAAGATAGATGGAGCAGATACAAAAAAGGCATCTGAAATAGCGGGTTCAAGATTTTACTTTTTAAAAGGAGATTTAGTTTCACTAAATTTAGCTCTGATAAGGTTTGCTTTAGATAAATTAATAATTAAGAATTATATTCCAATGTGGCCACCCTTCTTTATTAAATACGATGTTATCAAAGCAGCAGCAGAATTAGCAGATTTTGAAGAACAATTATATAAAGTGCAAGATGAAGATCTTTTTATGATTGCCACCGCAGAACAAACTTTAGCTGCTTATCATTATGATGAAATTATAGATCCCAAAAGATTACCCTTGAAATATGCTGGAGTATCATCATGCTTTAGACGAGAAGCAGGATCTCACGGAAAAGATACCTTAGGAATATTTAGAGTGCATCAATTTGAAAAGGTTGAACAATTTATTTTTTGTAAACCAGAGCAATCATGGCAGCTATATGAGGAATTAATAGAAAATGTTAAAGAAATTTTTCAGGATTTAAACATACCCTATAGAATTGTAAATATTGCGTCTGGAGAATTAAATGATAATGCTGCCAAAAAATATGACCTTGAAGCTTGGTTTCCCGCTTCAGAAACCTATCGCGAACTTGTATCATGTAGCAATTGCACAGATTATCAGGCAAGGAAGTTGAAAATAAGAATGGGAAAAGTTGGTTCACAGCAAGCTAAAGAGATTTTGCATACCTTAAATTCAACTGCAATAGCAACATCGAGAACTATTTGTTGTATATTGGAAAATTTTCAAAATAAGGATCATTCAGTGTCAATACCAGAAGTCCTTCAAAAATATATGAATGGTCAAAAAATTATTAAAGCAGTAAAATAAAAGTAGAAATAATAATGATTGAAATATCATTGGAAGAATTTGAAGATTTTTATAAAAAAAGGATTAATTCTCAATTTTCAAAAATAAAGAAAGCAACCCATAAATTAATAACTGACGTTCGAGAAAATTTAGTTGAAATTAAAGTCTGTATGGATCATTTTATAAAATCTGGAGAAGGTAAAATCGATGGAAAAGCTCAAAAATCACTACACTTCTTTTCTGATAGAATGAGAAAAGAGATTGATGAAATTGAAATTCCTGATGAAGAAATTTATTATGACAATGTAAATGATTTACTTAACTCTATAAAAAGGCTATTCCCTACTATTAATGAAATTGCTCGAAAGGCATTTCCGAAATTTAAAAAGGAAATGCAAGCTGAAATTAAAGAGCTCGATTATATTACTCGCAAGTTGGGAAAAAAACAAGGTATTCTTGGTGAATTCTTAAGAAAGAAATATACAGATATAAGGGAAGCAGAAGAGTTACTAAAAAAATTACCAAAATTGTTTTCTTTGAGAGATCATATTGAAAAAACTAGAATAGAATTGGATGATTTTGAAAATCAGTATGAAGAAAAGCAAGAGGCTCTGAAGAAACTAAATACCGAATTAATTGAAATTGAGAAAAATCAATTATTTAAAAACATAGAAGAAGAAGAAGACTATTTATTTAGGCTCCGGTTGAAGATTAATGATGAAATAGGATTTAAGAAAGCTCTTAAAAAACTAAAATTCGAATTAGAAAAGGGGACAATACACGTTCCTAATATTGATCTGAATTATCTCAAAGATTTTCTTAAAAACCCCATTAAAATGTTAAGTAATGAACGAAAGGACTTACCAAAATTTACAACTCTCATGGTACAATTACGCCATTCCTTGGAGGAGAACAAATTAAATCTTAAATCAGAAACAAAAGAGAAGACAATTGAGCAAATAAATGCTATTTTTGATGAAAAAGAGTTACAAACAAATATTGAGAATTATACACAAGTAAAAGAAAAAGTTGAAGAGATTAGAAATAAAATTGAGGAGGCAGGGTTAGCTCAAAAATTAGATGATTTAAAAAATCAAATATCAATAATCAGCACTAAAATAGAACATATCGAGAATGATAAGAACCGAAAAAATAAAGATTATACAAGATATCTTAGTAATTTAAAAGATGAACGCGAAACTTTTCAAAATATGGTTGAACAAATATTAAATGAGCCTGTAAAAATTGATATCACATTTTCTTTTTAGTTTTTCTTTAACTTTTTTTTATTATCCTAAACGCCCGATTATTATCAGCATGAATTTTTTTTAAGGTTAGATTTAGATTTTTTTTTAAAAATTGATAAGTTTCTGTATGGGTTAAATTAAAACTTTTTAAATAATTGTATGCTAATACAATATCTTGCTTAACATCCACATCAAAACCTGCTCTAAAGGAATCATAAATTGATATTTTTTTTATCCCCATATCTTTTGCTTTCTGTATTAAGGCTACTAAAGATGGGATATATGGATCTGAAAAAGAAGTTGGAATTATATCAGGAGGATTTCTTCCAAGTATTGATATTCCCGCAGATTGAATAGCAGGACAGACTAATAATTGACTATTTTTTAACATTTCATTAATTTCATTAAAGTTTCGAGCTTTAATTAAAATTATATCAATAAATGTTAAGATAGTACTTTCAGCATTAAACTTATTAATTGCTATATCATTAAGGTCTTTAATAATTTCATCAAACGATTTAGGAGGAGTAGTTATATTCTCTTTAATTCCAATCAATCCATAATTTTCAGCAAAATCCAATATCTCATCGGTATTACAGTATACTATTTGTTTATCAAAACATTTGACCTTAGTTAAAGTCCTTATAAGGTCTTTAAACATAGCTAGAGTCAAGTCTTTAAGTTGATTGTTTGTAAAGCAATCTCTAAGTCGAGATTTTGTTCTTGATAA
>JBHLKV010000080.1:0-12129 GCA_048886305.1 Candidatus Hodarchaeota archaeon | reverse complement strand
TATCAATTGCCAATGCTAATCTGTAATGTAAATTGGTATCACGCTATACCAAAACAATGCATGGATAAAGATCATGGAGGACCATTTGAAACTCCTTTCATACATGCTGATGAAGCAGAGACATCTTTTTCATTGGCATTATTCCCTGAAATGATTAAATTAGAAAATGCTTGTGATAATGAACCAATTGGTTGGATGCCAGAAGGTCATGTTGATAAAGCTGGAAATATCTATCAAAGACCTATAAAATGGTACGGACAGGTAGGATTTGGACCAATAGAAGTAGCAGCATACCCAGAGGGTAATGTAGGGTGCCCGAGCAAAGCAACATTAGAAAAGGGATTACCTGGTATTGAAGCATTATTAGATTATTTAGAAAATCTGGTAAATGATATTTTAAAAGCATTCCCACCAGGGACGTTACCTCCCATCGAAGGTATCACTCAGCGAGATCCTAAAGAAGTTGAAAAATATATTAAGGGTCCTCTAAATGGGGGAAAAAATATATACGAATTAAGGTATCCACCTTAATTTAAAAAAAATAGGAAAAAAGTTAAGATTTATTTCATATCAAACCATTTGCCGCCATCTAAATCTTCAAAAAAATAATCTTTATCATCTTTTTTGACAATTTTTTCTCCAGCTTCTTGTGCTAATTTATAGTATTTCTTGAAATCATCTTTATTTTTTGCTAATGCTAAGGATCGAGCCATAGCTTCATAAGCAAATCCTAAATCAAAATCTTCAATATTATTTTCTTCTGTTAATCTCAAACATTCTTTTGCGTGATAAAGCGCAGGCTCTGCTCTTTCTAAAAGTGTATAAACACGTGCAATCTGCCATTCACCTCTCTGAAGATTTAGAGGTGTTCCCTTTCCATTAGAGACTAGGATCCCCCAATGATATCTTGAAGCATGAGCAGTGTGAACCATATTTATTTCTTCTTCAGGGCTTCGGTCTTTTTTATCAATCAAATCCCATGCTTGGTTAAAACAACCTTTGGCCATTTTTTCATGGAACTTAAGATCTTCATTTTCCTTAGGCATAATTAAGATCACCATTTAGTTTTATTAATCCTCATTATTTTAATTTTACAGTTTTAATTTATTAAATCCATTAAATGAATAATCTGAATCATGCATATAGATCTTTTACTCTTAAAATAAATTTTAAGACAATAAGAATAGCTTTTGAAAATTAAGAAAAAAATAAACTAAATTTATATTTTAGCACCACAATAGGCACAGTATTGTGCTGTTTCTTTAATTATAGGTGTCCCACAATAATGACAATATTTACCACTTTCTTCTGAGTTATCAGGCTCTTTTTGAGTTAATACTTGTTCTAGTTGCCCTGTTTTTGTTGAAAATTTACCAATAAATTGCCCTGATGCTTTCAGATCTAGAACGATTGCTCGAACATCCTTTATAGAAATTCCAGTTCTCATACTGACATCTTCTATTGAAGTATCAGGAGTTGTCTGGAATTCTTGCAAAACTACCCTCCGTAATTTACTCCTGTTAGCTATCGCAACAATTTGACTCGCCAAAATAACAACACCAATACCAATTACGAAAATTCCCGACCATGACCACTGTAAGACAGTAATACCCCACCACAAAAGAGTACCAGTGATTATGAATGTAATACCCCACCACATAAAAGAACCAGCAATTATGAATTGATTTCTTATATATTTCATTTTATCATCCCTTATTATGCCACTAGATAAAAGATTATTAATATCATTAGTTAATAGAAAATAAATTTAATAAGGAAATAGAATATAAAAATAAAGCCCAATTTTAAAATCAGTTTGTTTTTATACATGCATTAATTACGTTAAAGACATTGCTAAAATCAATCTGATCTTCCATCAGGATAATAACTATTTTTCCTAAGATTTTAATTGATAAGATATAAAAATTATCTGAATGAATTACGTTAAAATCTGGGCTGTGAATTCCAATTTCTGAGGTTACTTCTTCTGCTAGCTCGTATAATTGAGAGATATTCAATCCTATTGAAGATTTATTAAATTCATCACTAATATAGGATTTTATTATTGCACCATTTTCAGATGTAATTAATAAAAAGTAGACTCCTGAACCTAATTCCTTTAGGATATTATCCAAAACTAGGTCAACGTCTAAACAAACAGTCATTGTTATATATATTAATTTTTTTATTTATAATTCTAATTGAACCTCAGTTATTTGAATTAATAGATTAAAACTACTTCTATGTAATATTTGTTTAAAAAGCACTGTTTTAGTAGTTTTAATTTTCTATGATAGAAAAAAGTTTAGATTATAAAATATTGCCCAATAATATTTTCAAATTCATGAAATGGGGTTAGATCTCCATTAAAATCTTTTACATGAGTTTCATAATACTTATCTATAAACTCCTCAGATATTACTTCAATATATTTTTGTATCTTCTCATTTCTTTTTTCCTTTTCGACTAAATAAGCAAAAATGACATCATTATTAATATGCATATAAAAGTTTGCTTTCCCAACATTAATTGCTTCAAGCTTAAATCCAGAATCTTCACCTCCAATATAATCTTGCGAAAAACACAAAATCGCGGAGATGAATCCCGCAATTTGAACTTTGTTTTGTGATATACAATTCTCTTCTTTATTAACTTTTGAAAAATATAAGAATCCTACCTCATCAACAATAAATATCGCTAGCAATCCTTCAACTTTAGGAATTTTAATAAATGTATTGCAAATATTTTCTATTTCTAATCTTGAAATATTTGAGCATATTCGCTGAAATAAGCTTTTTGAAAAATGATAAAGTCTTTTATAATCCATCCGATTTTCTTTATCATCTTTATAAATTATTATTAGTATATCTCCCTGTTTCTTGTCAAAAAAGTGGATATAGATTGTATGGTTATTAATTAAATCTTTAATATAACCTTGCTTTTTTTCGATAATTTTCCCTTTATATAAATCAATAAGTGTTTGAATAGATACTATTGTCATGCCTTTTTGGAAAATGATTTCATGTTTTCCTTCAGAATTTATCTCAGAGACACTGAAGCCCTCCATCTGAAAGATCAGTGAAGACTTATCTAAATTTTGAAAATTATCTTCCAAACTTATCAATTTTTAAACCCCTTTTTCTGACAATTCTTTTTTTTTGTACAAAAACATTTCATTTTGTACATAAATTGTAACAAAGTAATAATATTTAAAACTCATTATTAAAGAGTATGTTCGTTTCAGAGGATCAAATTATTGCCAATCTTATAAGATTACTAATTACTCACTATTTTATACAAATAAATAGACAAATATAAAATTTTGTATCAAAAAATGATTTTTTTTATCAAAAGATCTTAACATAAAAATTTCATTTAAGTTAAAATATTAAATTATAGATTTAATTTATCGGGCCTGGCAGGATTCGAACCTGCGACATCCCAGTCCGAAGCCGGGCACCCTTTCTGGACGAAGATTGTTATCCAGACTAGATTACAGGCCCTTTTATTTTTTTAATATTCTAGTTGTATCGAAATATAACATTTTCATCAAAAAAATCGAAATGTTATATTATCCTCATTCTTTATTTCTAAAAAGAATTATTTATTTTTAAAATTGTTATTGATATATTTTAAAAGTAATCTGAAGACTTTTATATATCGTAAACCTTGAGTAAGATCTCCATCTACCCTGATGATTCCTTTCAAATAAGCTTCAGACCCATACATTTCACGTTTGAGGATTTTAATTATAATATCTTTAGTATAGTTCACTCTAAAAGTAGCACTTGGATTTATACCTCTTTTATACATGATTGATCCTTTTGAAACTTTCAGCCAAAAGTTAAAATTAATATCAGATACAACAATTTGATAAATATAATCATAATCCATTATCTCTTCTCTCAACTCTTCTGTATTTTGCAAGAAATTGACGCCCATTTTTATAATTTTATCTAAAATGGCGATAAATTCTTCTTCCTTATTCTCCAATTCATGAATTACAGAATTGAACTTCTGTGAGTCGAGCATGAAGTCTCTAAAGATTAAATTATACTATATCCTTATACCAAAGATATTCTTATTATCTAAATCGCCTTCTATCAATATAAATTTTTCTATGTAGCTTTTTAACTTAGATTTTGAGAAAAAATTTTTATATTTTCTCAAATTTCTTATTATACATCACCAGTTTACGCGCAAATAGCGTCGAAAAATTGGTATCCAGATGTGAATGCGGCTATAGTGTAGCCTGGTCTAGCATTCGGGACTGTCACTCCTGCGACGCGGGTTCAAATCCCGCTAGCCGCGCCATTATCACAATCATATATTCAACTCTAACTCAATATGATTTGATTTGAAGATCAAACTTCAATAAAAACTTTTGCTTTACTAGGTTATTCCTAAAAAATGATAAATAAAACCTTTTTAAATTTTCCATTGTTATTATAATCACTATTTAATGTAACTAATTTTCAAAATAGGTATAAAAATAAAAAAATAGGTTGAAAATTAAAATGGTTGATGAATCTTTATTAAATGATATTAAAGCAATTATGGAGAAAGGAGCTAGTGGTGCTGAACCTGCTGACACTTTGAAATATTATGAGTTTATCAAACAGATTTCTAAAGAAAATGAAGATCTTAAAGAAGAACTCGAAGATATGGATATTGCAATTCAAATGATCATTACCGATAAAGAAGCCAAATATTGGCTTACTGTAAAGGAGGGAACTCTCGAATATGGTGAGGGTGATGTCGATAATCCTTCATTTACTATGTCCTCTACTCTTGAAACCGGTGCTGGCATCCTAATGGGCGAGGTTGACGCGACTAGTGCCTATATGGCTGGTGATATCACCGTAGAAGGTAATTTACAAGACGCTATGGCTTTCCAAGAGATTGTAGAGCTTGCTGGAGAAGCCCTCGAAGATCTTCTTGAAGATTAATCAAATAGTTTTGATAAGATATTTACTTTAAAAGACTAATCTTATTATTTTTTTTATCTCTTATTTATAATGAATATACTGTATATATCTCATAAGATTTATTTTTGAATCTTAAAATAGCAGTTTAAAAAGAATCTTTGAGTAAAAGATTTTATATTTATTTTCCATGAATGTAATGGCTTGTTTAATTTAAGAATTCTTATTAATCTAAAATATATGATTAATTTAATCTCAAAATGAACAGAACGAAATAAAACCTTTTTATATATTAAAAGGTTATAATAAATTGTAATTTTTTTCAATTATATCTAAATAATTCTAAAAAGTTGTTATAAAACTATTAGGAAGGTTGATAATTAAAATGGTTGACGAATCTTTATTAAAAGAATTAAAAGCAGCCCAAGATGCAGGGGCAGCTGCAGCAAAACCGGAAGATTTAATGCGAGTCTTCAAATTTATAAAGGAGATCTCTACAGAGAATGAGGATCTTAAAGAAGAACTTGAGGATATGGATATTGCTATCCAGATGATAATTACTGATGCGGATTATAAATTCTGGTTAACTGTGAAGGAAGGTGATCTTGATTTCGGAGATGGTGAAGTTGACAATCCTTCATTTACCATGTCTTCCAATCTTGAGGTCGGTGCTGGTATCATGATGGGCGAGGTTGACGCGACTAGTGCCTATATGGCTGGTGATATCACCGTAGAAGGTAATTTACAAGACGCTATGGCTTTCCAAGAGATCATCGAATTGGCCCTCGAAGCTTATGAAGATCTCGTAGAAGATTTATAAGAAAAAGTACCATTAATTAGCCAATTCTATATAACCTTTTCTTTTTTTTCTTTAAACTAATTTTTATTTAATTTTGATTTTTTTTAATTTCTTGGTTGTAATTTAAAGAGTTTATCATTTTTTTTAACTGGTTTATCTACTAATATTCCGACAGTAATTGATTTTCCCCCCGAAGCAATTGGTGTCTCAGTTAAATTTTTTTTTTGTTTAATTTGAATTGATTTTATTATTTGTCGTAAGTAGGTTTCTGTATGAGTTCCAATAATAAATACTTCCTCACCTAATTTTAATTTATTTTTAGTTAAAATAATTTTAGCAGCTTTTTTTTCGGGATAATAAGAAAGTACTTTTCCAATCTCTACTTTTTTAAAACTCGAGGCATTTCCTTCTAGTTTTGCTTCAATTTCGCTCCCTTTAGGCAATTCAAAATAGAATCCCGTTGAAAAACCTCTATTATATACTTTATTTAAGCGTTTAAGCCATGTTTGAACTTTCTGTGGAATAAAGGTATTATCATAATATGCATCAATTGCCTCTCGATAACATTTTGTAACTTCTTCAATATAAATTGGATCTCGCATTCTTCCTTCAATTTTAAAAGCATCAATCTTTGCTTCAATTAGTTTAGGAATATGTTCGATCATACACAAATCTTTAGTGTTAATAAAAAATGTACCATCATAAAGTAATTCATTATTTTCATCATCATATACTCTCCATCTTCTACGACAGGGTTGAGTGCATTTTCCTCTGTTTGCAGAATAATTTTGAGAACCACATATTTCCGCTGAGAAATAACATCGTCCTGAGACAGAAGTACATTGTGCTCCATGAACAAATGCTTCAATTTGACTTTTTTTAATTTTATTTTTTATTTCAGAGATTTGACTTAGTGATAATTCTCTAGCAAGTATCAATCGTTCAGCTCCAAGAGATTCATAAAATTTAGCTGAAAAAGAATTAGAAATGTTAGCTTGAGTTGAAATGTGAAATTTCAAACCTTTTTCTTTTGCTAACTCAATAGCACCGATATCATGAACGATAACAGCATCAATTTGTGCTTCTAAAGCTTTAGTTAAGATTTTATTTATTAATTCAATCTCATTTTCATATATTATTACATTTGTAGTCAAGTAAGCTTTTATATTATGATCGTGACAAATGTTGACAATTTTATTTAGGTCTATAAGTTTAAAGTTATCACTAAACATTCTCATATTCAGAGATTCAACACCAAAATAAACTGCATCAGCATTTTCTAAAACTGCATTTAAAGATTTATAATTTTTTAAAGGTGCCATTAATTCAACTTTTCTAACTTTATCATTCATGATGTTCAATTTTTATGATAATTTATTTCTGATTTAATTAGAATTAATAAATAATAATCTTAAAAAAGATATAGTAAATAAAATAAAAAAGAATTTAAGATTAAATAATTGCTTGAAACCAAAGAAAGAGAAATAATACTCCAAGCAAGAATTCAAAAAACACCCAGATGTATCGCATATGTTTCGCATAGTTTCTATATCTCGCGCCAGATTCAGATTCTATCGTGTCTACTTGAATATATGGTGATGGTCCGCGCCTGTACCACCCTTTAATTCTAACTCTTTGTCCCACTAGTCGTTTCACTTTAGAAAGAGAAAAGATGAAATCTACAATTCCTATACCAAATCTGTAATCGATATACATTAAGCCAGTGTGGTCCTGGAAGTACATATCCTCACTAAAGTAATATCCAGGAATTCCTCTGCCAACAATTTTTCCCTCAACGATTGCAGGAACATTTCGAATAGGTGAAACTTTAACATTGGTAACTAGATCTAGAACTGTTTTTGGTTCGAATCCACTTTTGTACATGAATTTGGTTTTAATAATGGAACCAAAGCCAATTACATAGAAACCAATAGCCCAAAGTAAAAGTATATTTTGTGCGGTTAAGAATCCAACTTCTATAATTTCTACAAGCGCAAAAATCCAAACGATTGTTATTGCAAGGAGAGCAATAAAAATTAATGTTGGAAGAAAATTCATAAATACATCCCCTAAAAATTCATCTGCCATTGATTTACCTGCTTGTTTTACTTTTAATTCCTTAGCAAGGGAGAAATCAATTTCTGGAGTTAAACCATATGTAGCACATTGTTCATTTAGTCGCATAATTCTTTTTGCTGGTAGTGGATGGGTTGAAAAAAGCTGATAATATTTTGCCCAAGGATTGAATAAATCCCAAGCAGCAGCTGCTTGAATTGCATCTTGCGAGAATTTTCCTTGAGCACCTACACTCATAATTCCCAATCCTTTTGCAGCACTAGGATCAAAAATACCTAAACCCCGAAGCCCACGAACTCTTGACTTCTTTCTTTCATCAACTTGTCCATCAACTAATAATCCATAAGCAATCTTTACTAGTCCTGTTGATAAGGCATTTGGATTCTCTAATACTTCAGCAGAATGCTCATCAGCATAATATTCACGTATCCTGCTAACTATCAAAGATATTAAATATCCTACATAATAGCTTATATAACTTAAGATAGCGATTACTATTAGAGCAGCTGTTATTGCAGACTGCTCATCACTATCCCTCCGACTAGAACGTGAAAAAAAGCTAGCATAATATGCCCAGCGCGCAATTGTTAATAAAACAAGAGGAATGGCAAATACAATAGTCATTAAGATAAAATCTGAGTGCACAACATGACCTAATTCATGAGCAAATACGGCATTTTGTTCTTTTTCGTTTAAATATGTAAGGATTCCATCTGTAATTATAACTCTTGCTGAATTTTTAGTATATCCATAAGTGAATGCGTTAGGATTACCGTCATGAATAATCCCGAGTCTGGGCATTTTAATTCCGTGTAATGAAACAACCTTATCAAGAGAATTTGCTAAGTGCGGATAGCTCATCGCAAATTGTTCATATGGTATCCAATCGATTTTATAGAGCCACCCAATGATTAATGGAGATATTAAGTATTGGAAAAATACCATGCCAATGGTAATCCCAATCATTATTATCAGACCCCAAATTGAAGAGGGTAAAAACCAAACTCCAATGACAAACACAACAGCGTAAATAAGTGCAAATAATGAAGTTATTGCTAATCCAGATGCTAATCTAAGTCCGATAATTGATCACCTTTAATTTTAATATATTTAGTTTTTAAAATTTTTTAATTAGATTATGATATCTTCTTATTGCAAAATATTAAATCTTAGTATTTTTATTATTTGGTTACAAAAAATAAGTATCATAAAATTTGAAATTTTTAGGTGTTTGAATATAAACCTTGTTTTAGAAAAATTATATCATACCACTGATAGTTTGATTAACCAACAGTTTTATAAAGAAGGGCGTGATTTGATTATTGGCAGAACACCTGAAGTTTCTGTAAAAATCAGCAATTCTGGGCAAATTGTAAGAAAATTTAAAGATTTAATTAATCAGAATTTAGACCTATTCTTAGAGGGTAAGTATCAGAAATTTTTAAGCAATTTTAAGATAATTAGTGGTGTAGATGAAATACTTCTAAGGGAAGTTTATCAAGATCTTCAATTGAAATTTGAACATTTAAAAGATACAAACCAAGATCATGTAAATATAGTGATTTTATATACAATATTTCTTAATTCTATTATCTCAAGTATAAGGGATATTAACTTTAACGATTCTCTTAAAGAGATTAGAAAAAGAGTTAGAAAAAAGTTTCAAACGACCAATAAAATAATTCAACATGAATTGGATAACCTTTTCATGAGAAATGATAAGAACATTTCTATTTTATACAATATATCCTATCTTGATACTTTAGCGGAATCATTTAATTTCAAAAAGGTTGCTCATGTGTGTAAGATTCAAAAAAGTAAATTTATTAATCGCATTGTGGATTCTATAATAACTGCGATAATTTAAAACATTTTTAAACTATAAATTCATAAGATCCTTGACGAGTTAAGTTTAACAATTTTCTTTCCTTTAATTTTCTTAATACTATTTTTTTCCTTCAAAACCAAGAATTTCTATGCTTGAAAGAAAGATCTTAAGAGTTACTGGAGATATTAAGAAAATATATTCTAAATATAGCAGACTATATGCGATTATAGAAGAATATTTTGAAAAAAGTATAAGAAAAAAGGGGCTATCCTTTTTGAATGTCCAAGAAGGTGAATCTGCATTAGAAATTGGTTTTGGAACGGGTGTTATGCTAGTTGAAATTGCTAAAGCAGTAGGAAATTCTAGTAAAGTATTTGGAATTGATATTTCCTCAAAAATGGTTGAATTAACAAATAATAGAATAGAACGCCAAAATTTAAGGCATAGAGTATTTATATGCGAGGGAGATGCCAGAAACATGCCATACGATAATGAGATTTTTGATGTAGTATATATAGCTAGCACACTTGAATTATTTGATACTCCAGATATTCCATTAGTTCTAAATGAAATTAAAAGAGTTTTAAAACCTACTGGGAGATTAGGAGTGGTAAGTATTCCGAAAGAAGGTTTCGAAGATCTATTGGTTCTTAAAATTTATGAATGGTTTCATAAGAGGTTTCCAAAATTTGCCAGCTGTAGACCAATTTATGTTGAAGATTCTATTTATAAGGCAGGATATATAATTTTAAGAAAAAAGGTTTTAATGATGGGTAAACTATTTCCCATGAAGATAATTATAGCAAGACCATTAAAATAATGATTTAGGTAATATTAATGTCAAAAAGGGATAGTGAAGATATTTTATCATGGATGAATAAATACAACAAGAAGAAAGTTTCAATCGATAAAGCAATTAAAAAATATATTTATCCAGGAGATCGCATTTTCATTGATTCTGGATGTGCAGAACCAATTGATTTAACTGCGAAGTTAATAGAACTTGGTCCTAAGCTTCCAGATGTAGAAATTCTACATTTTCTTAGCCTCAGTGATCTTGATTATTATGAAACAGCGGGAGGTATAGAAGATTTATATAGACACAATGCGTTTTTTATTGGAAAATCACTACGTAAATATATTAAAGCAGGGCAGGCAGATTATACACCAATGCTCCTTTCAGAAATCCCTTGGTTATTCAAACTTGGTCGAATGCATTTAGAAACAGCTCTTATTCAGGTTAGCCCTCCAGATAAATATGGATTTTGCAGTTATGGAATTAATGTTGATATTGTTAAACCAATTTGTGAGGCTGCGGAATATGTTGTTGCAGAAATTAATCCAAATATGCCACGTACATTAGGCAATTCTTTTATTCATATGGACGATATAGACGCATTTATTATCTCAGATCATGAAATAATAGAATTTAATTATGACCCTCCAGGGGAAATTGAGAAGAAAATAGCTAAATTTGTGGCATCACTTATTGAAGATGAGTCAACAATTCAAATGGGGATTGGGACTATACCTAATGCTGTTACCTCAGAATTGAGCGAAAAAAAGGATTTAGGTGTACATAGTGAGGTTTTTTCAGATGGAATTGTAGATCTTGTAGAGGAAGGTGCTGTTACATGCAAAAAGAAAACAATTCATAAAGATAAAATTATTAGTTCTTTTGTTATGGGTTCTCGAAGACTTTATGATTTTGTTGATGATAACCCTATGGTTGAATTTCATCCTTGTGATTATTGTAATGATCCATATATTATCAGTCAAAATAAAAAACAAGTGGCAATAAATGCTGCCTTAACAGTAGATATAACAGGTCAAGTAAATGCGGATTCTCTTGGTCATCAATTTTACAGTGGAATTGGAGGTCAGGTTGACTTTGTAAGAGGTGCAGGACGGGCAAAGGAAGGGAAACCTATTATGGTTGTTCCTAGCACTGTAACATTAGACGATGGTACTGTTGTTTCGCGAATTGTTCCCTACTTACAGCCAGGCTCGGGTGTAGTCATTACTCGTGGTGATGTTCACTATATTGTATCTGAATGGGGTATTGCTTATCTTTATGGAAAAAGTATAAGAGAACGAGTTCTTGAAATGATTAATATTGCACACCCTGATTTTCGAGAGGGATTATTAGAACACGCAAAAAAATGGAAATATATTTATTCCGATCAAAAATTGCCGGTATCTATAGATGGAAGAATAGCAGTATACCCAGAAAAATATGAGACTGTTTTAAAGTTAAAAAATGGAAAACTTATAAAGATTCGTCCTGTTAAGCCAACTGATGAGAGAATGATTCAAGAACTCCATTATTCACTAGATGAAAAAGATAGATATTTACGATTTTTTACTCCAGTTCATGATTTCCGTCATAAGAAAATGCAACCGTTTGTAACGATAGATTATATTACAGATATGATTTTAGTAGCAGAATATAATGAAAACGGAGAAGAAAAGATTGTGGCTCTAGGAGCATTTTTTAAGAC
>JBHLKV010000079.1:0-12227 GCA_048886305.1 Candidatus Hodarchaeota archaeon | reverse complement strand
GTTGAAAATGAATGAAAATAATGAAAAGATTGAAAAAATTAAACTCTCAAAATATTTAGAAAAATATGTATCTCAAAATATTCATTATAAAGATGATTTAATTAAATTAATAAAAGTTATTACTGAAGCTACTATCCCAATACGTGGATTACTTGAGAGAGGGATAACATCCCGGGAAATTAGTTATAGAATGGATATTCCTATACCTCATGGTAATTCAATAAATATATACGATGAACAACAAATTCATGAAGATGTTCTTACACATTCTATAATCCTAAAAACTTTGCAAGAAGCAAATATAGATTTTGCCTTCATCGCCTCTGAGGAGGCTGAACCTGTTTTAGGTAATGGAAAATTTGGGATAACAATTGATCCTGTAGATGGTTCATCAAATGTTGCAGTTAATAGAACCGTAGGGACAATTGTAGGAATATATTATGAAGGAAAAATTTTCTGTTCATTTTATATTCTTTATGGAATCTTCACAAATCTGATTCTTGCTATCGATGAAAAAGTTTCAGAATTTATTTTAGATTTAGCTCCATATAGTCCAACATTTTATCATTACGTATTTCATGGATGGTATTCCTTACCTGACAGAGAAGAGGGCGGAATCCGTGCAATGGGAGGTGATTGTAAACGCTGGTCCAGTAAGTGCAGGAATTATCAACAATTGCTGATTGAAAAACATTTTAAGGATAGATATAGCGGAAGCTTTGTCAGTGATTTCCATGCTATTTTATATTACGGAGGAATCTATTCTTATTTTCCTTCACCACAAGGTAAGATACGTTTGTATTATGAATGGGTTCCTCTTGCGTTTATTATTAGAACTCTAGGAGGAGAGTTTTTAATTATTGGAGAGGGTGTTCACCTTGATGAGATTAATAATATAGAAGATGTTGAACCTCTAACAAGGGAAAATATGAATAGAAATCATACTATGACATGTGGAGGGCTTATAGGTAGTAAAAAAGTAGTAGAATGGTTTAAAAAGGTAAATTCCTAAATATAACACAAAAATTGTTTAATCTTTGATTATATTGCCACATACAGGACACTTATTAACGAAATTTGGAACAATCATTCCACATTTGTCACATTTATGAATTAGAGATTTTCGATAATTAAAGTTCAGATTTACTGGTTTTTTTTTTCTCTCCTGAGGTTTAATTAATTCGGTTTCTGACTTATAGAGTTTCTTCTCTTCTTCATAACTAGATATTAATTTCTTACTCTTTTTTGGGAATATTCGCGAATAAAAACTTGCCTTAGTAATACTAATTAATGGTCCAAGTACAAATATAAATGCAAAAAACAGTAGTAAAAAAGAAATTATCGGATTTATACCGATTTTAACTAGTAGAAAATATATATAAATAAGAATCCCCAAATATAAGATCAATATAAAAAACCGAATAATCATTCCCTTCTGGGAGATTTTCCTTTCTTTATTATTTACTTTTATCATATGAGAATTACAAATTTGAATTAAAGAAATTTATCAGAGATAAATCTTATTGCCTCTTCTACATTCTTTTTAGTTTTTTTAGTCTCTATTTCTTTTTCTATTTCCTCGAAAATTACATCTTTTTCAGCTTCGGTTTGAAAAGTTATTTCTGAAAAATTATCATCCATGTAGAATGGAAAGAATTCAGTGCCTGAACCTTTAAAAAATTTCGAAAAAAATTCATAAAAAGTTAACCTAACGGAGTTTATGAAAACCAGTAAACCTTCTATTAGAATTACTACAGCATTACCAAAAATCAATCCTGTAATTCTAAAAATTTCAATAAGTACTCCTTCTCCATGAACTAAGTCTACCATTGCTTGAATAGCAATCAATAAAGAAATATGTGCTAATGCTAATGCTAATAATCGAATATAAGAAGCAACATTGCTCATAACAGACAGTACGGTTTCAAAAGCATCAATTGTACCTTCACCCATCAAACCGCCAAAAGATTCCTTTTTTAAATAAGTTATCCGTATTAATCTCCCTATTGGCTTTAATACAATTAGTAGTATACCCGGAATCAAAGTTAAGAGGATAGGATAAGGGGGTTCCATCCACCTATAGATATCAAATCCCCATGTAAATACCAAATAAGTTCCTCCTGATAATAGAAGAATCTTCATTAAAGAATCTGCTATAGCAAGATATTTTTGTTTTTGCTTCCAATAATTTAAAAATTGTATAAACCAGCCTAAATTCAATTGGATTACTCCAATTATAATAGCTGCTTTAAATATGATTATTACATTCTGCATAGGGTCGTTTAAACTAATATTTATAAAAGGAATAATGTATGGTTCAAGAGGCGTCCCAAAAAATTCCTCGGATCCAAAAAATTCTCCGTATAAAAAACCGCCAATAACAGCGCCCCAACCACAGTAAAATATAATCCAACTCATTTTTCGAATATTGCGTTTTTTAATAAAAATTCCACCAATAATCCCAGCTACAATTAAACATAAACCATGTCCAATATCTCCGAACATTAAGCCAAATAAAAGAGGGAAAGTAAAAAATAAGAAAGGAGTTGGATCAATTTCGGAATATGAGGGTGTTCCATACATTTTTGTTAAGACTTCAAAGGGTCTAAACAAGAAAAAGTTTTTCATAATAGTTGGGGTTTCATTTCTTAAATCTTCTTCTTTAATGTTCTTCTCTTTTAACTGATCTTTTTGATTAGCTAATTCAACTTCCCTTTTTGATATCTTTTTTGCTAGATCAGTTTTATTTTTTTCACTAATAGAACGATCTTTTGGTATATCTATTGATTCTATGAAAATTTTATCTTTAAATCTTTTGATTAAGTTTTGTTCTACTTCCTTTTTTTTATTAATTGGAATAAAAAATCTAAGACTTATTCTATCAGATGATATAAATTCAAATTGATGTTCTGCCCAATTATACTCCTCAATATTTTGAATAATCTCATCAATGGCAGCAAATTTAAGTAAATTATCATCCTTTATCTGATTTTTTTCTTTTTCATATTTTCTTAATGTATTTTCGATAATTTTTAGTTCTTTTTTGAATCTTGTGAAATTTATACCTTCATTTGTCAAATATTTTTTTAGAATTGGGATTTCTTCAGCATGAATAAGATTTATTCTTTCAATTAAATCTTGCTCCTTATCTTTTGGATAAATAATAAAAAATATTAATCTCTCCTCTGAGATATTAAAAGTTTTATAAATATTAGGAATTGAAGAAAAATTAAAAAGAGTTTCTAAGTTTTCTATATTCTTAGTAAAAGTGGTATATATTTTAAATTCTAATTGATTAAAGATTGTTAAACTATCTCTTCTAATATTTAGTTTATCTAAAATTTGATAACTTTGTTCCAGAAAATTTACATTCTCCAATTCAATTTTGGCACTCGCTATATACCTATCTAATTCATTAATACGATTTAAATAAAAATTAATCTCTTCATTTGTATGGCTGATTAATTCATTTAAATCTTTTACAATGAAATGAGTTCTCTCATTTTTTTTAATTTTTAATTCTTGAAAATTATAAGCACTGATTTGTAACTTTTTAAATAAACTATTCAAACTTTGTCTTAATTGTTTTATTTGTTCTAAAATAGGATCCTTTTCTTTTATTTTTCTTTTTGTTTTAGATAGTGGTTTAATATGTACATTATTGATTTTAGAAAGCCGATTCAATAAAAGATCTTTAAAAGTACTGTTTATAGTGATCCTCAACAAACTCATTTCGGTTTTTTGCGTCATATTAATCCCATTTAAATAAAACTATATTCCTCCTTATTAATCAAATCCTTAGTTTTTTTTAACCGAACAAAATTTTCTCTTTCTATTTCTTCTAATTTTCCTTTTATATCTTTTATATTTAATTCAAGCTCGGGAATAATAATATTTTTCAAACCATTTAATCGACGATTTATTTTTTTAAAATTCATAGCAGTTTTTAGTAAAAAATCTTCTTTCTCTGCTAAAAGTATAAGCCTTTTAAAAAACTCTTTTAGAATAATAGATAAATCATCTATAAAATGGCTAGTATATTCAAAAGAATATGCTGGTAACTGTTGTTTACTAACTAAACTATAATTAATTTTAGGGTTGATTATTCCTAATTCTTTAATATATTTGATCTCAATAGTTGGTTTCAATTGCAATTTACTAATTCCACTGATTAAAATAAAATCTCTCTTTCCCATTTCTTTATATGTCTGATTTAATTTAATCATAGATTTTCTAAAAATAGCTATAAAATTATTTCTATGTGATTCAAAATCAAGCCATAATTTTCTTATTTGTTGAATTAATTGTTCTCTCTTGTATTCTAAAAAATTCTCTCCTTTTAATGCAAATTTTAATCTTTTTTGCAAATTCATAAGATTTGTTTTAGTGGGTCTAATTTTTCTAAAGCTGATATTTATCACCTAATCAATATAATATTTATTTATAAAACGTTCATGTATTCTAAATAAATGATTCCTTGGTAAATTAGATAAAACTTTCCAAGCTATAGATAAAGTTTGGGAAAAACTACGATTTTCATTAAATTTTTGATTTAAAAATTCCTCCTCAAAACTATCTCCAAATTTGAAAAGAGCTTTTTGTTCATAGTTTAGACTTTCTTCTCCAACAATAGAGATCAAGTCTCTCACTTCCAGGGCTCTTGAATAGGAAGATAATAATTGAGAACTAACATCAGCATGATCTTCTCTTGTTGTTTCTTTTCCGATAGCATCTTTCATTAATCGTGAAATCGAAGCTAATACCTCAAAAGGGGGATAGATACCTTTCTTGGATAAGTTACGGCTAAGAACTAATTGTCCTTCTGTTATATATCCTGTAGTATCTGCTATGGGATGTGTGATATCATCACTTGGCATTGTAAGGACAGGGATTTGAGTTATTGAGCCTTTTTTCCCTTTTATTTTACCTGTTCTTTCATAGATTGAAGCTAAATCAGAATATAAATAGCCAGGATATCCTTTTCTGCTTGGTATTTCTTCTTTAGCAGAACTTAATTCTCTTAGTGCTTCTGCATAATTAGTCATATCAATTAATACAACAAGTACATGCATATCTTTTTCAAAAGCAAAATATTCTGCTGTAGTCAAAGCAACTCTCGGAATTATTAATCTTTCAATAACAGGATCGTCAGCATAATTTAGAAATGAAATAATATTTTGAAGGTTACCACTTTCTTTAAAGCGATTTAAGAAAAAAATTGCCTCGTCTTGGACAATTCCAATTCCACAAAAAATGATTAAGAAAGGTTCTTCTGTTAGTACCCTAGCTTGAGATACAATTTGAGCAATTAATTTATTATGGGGTAATCCTTGACCACTAAATATAGGAAGTTTTTGTCCTCTTATTAGGGTAAATAAACCATCTATTACAGATATACCTGTTTGAATTACATTCGAAGGATATTCTCTTGCGTATGGATTAATTGGAGATCCATATATATCTCTTTCAATATCTGTTATTATATCAGATTCTGTTTGAGTTTTTTGTGATAAATCAATTGGTTTACCCAATGAATCGAAAACTCGCCCAAACATATCAAAATCAGATATTTTAATTTTGAAAGTATCTTCTGTAAATAAAATATTTGAATTTTTTGAAGATAAACCTTTTGTATCTTCAAATACTTCAACAATTATTATCTCTTCATTCATTTTTAAGACTTGTCCATTACGAGTGGTTCCATCGTCACTAGTAATTTTAACAATCTCACCATACTTAACGTCATGATTATTTTGTAAAAATAATAAAGGTCCTATAATTTCATGTATTTTTCGATACAATACGCTCATTGTCTCTTAATACCCCTTGAAGCTAATTTTAAAGATTGAATTTCTTTGAGTAATTTGTTTTTTATATTTAAAATCTGATTAAAATCACTATTGGGAACTGAATTACTAATTCTTAAGATATCATTTATAGCCTCAAAGTTCCTTATATCCTCGATAAAGAAGTCTTGTTTTAAAAGTTCTTTTGCTTCATCATTCAATAAGAGAATTAATTTAATTTGTCCAAGCAATTTTTTAATATCAGTATAATTATCAATATCATCAAATGCGTTTTGAATTAGAAATCCTTCTCTAATTAATCTTGAGATAAAAAGGATTAATCTCTGATCTTCTGGTAAATTTTCTTCTCCAATTAATTGAGTTATGTTTTTCAAATCATTTTCTTTTGATAATAATTCATTCACACGATTTCGACATTCGAACCAATCAATATCTATTTCAGACCAGTCTATATCACGCTTATAATACCATTCTGAAATATAATCAGGATAATTTGAATATGAATCAAGCCAGTTGATTGCGGGATAATGCTTTGAATAAGCTAAGTTTGCATCTAAAGCCCAATATGCTTGAACAAAGCGTTTGGTAGTAGCAGTTACTGGTTCGCTAAAATCACCTGCAGGAGGTGAAACAGAACCAATTATCGTTAATGATCCTATATTTTCATTTTTTAACCCATTCTTTCCAATAGTCTTTACAACACCAGCTCTTTCATAAAAGCTTGATAATTTAGAAGGTAAATATGCTGGATATCCTTCTTCTGCCGGCATTTCTTCTAATAATCCAGAAATTTCTCTCAGTGATTCTGCCCACCTTGAAGTACTATCTGCTAAAACAGCAACATTATAACCCATATCTCTATAATATTCTGCTATTGTAACTCCAGAAAAGATACTTGCTTCACGAGCAGATACCGGCATATTAGACGTATTAGCTATTAAGATTATTCGTTCTAATAGAGAAAGTCCACTCTTTGGATCAATTAATTCAGAAAATTCTTTTAAAACATCAGCCATTTCATTACCTCTTTCTCCACACCCAACAAAAACAATAACATCAGCACTACACCATTTAGCTAAAGATTGTTGAATTACTGTTTTTCCAGTTCCAAAACCTCCAGGGATAGCAACAGTCCCTCCCATTGCAATAGGAAATAATAGATCAATAACTCTTATTCCCGTAATTAATGGTTGGTTTGAAGAAATTCTACTCAAATAAGGTCTATGTGTAGTAACTGGCCATTTCTGAATCATATTTAACGAAATCTCTCGACCACCATTCTTTAAGCGATAAATCTCATTATTTATAGTAAAATCTCCCTCATCAACTATATATGATAGTTTTCCTGACTGATGTGGAGGAACCATTATTTTATGTTCAATTAATGAGGTTTCTTGTACAACACCAACAACATCTCCTCCAGATAAATTCTCATTTAGCTTTCTGTTTGGTATAAAATGCCATTTCTTTGTTCTCGATAATGAGGGAATTTCAATCCCTCGCCCTATAAAACCAGAGTTCATTGAATTTAAAAATATCTTATCTAATGGTCGTTGAATTCCATCAAAAATATTTGATAATAAGCCAGGAGCTAATTCCATAGACAATGGTTCATGAAGATTTGATACTTCTTCATATAATTTTAAATTAAATGTGTTTTCAAAACACTGAGCAATAATGTGATCTGAATGAATATGTATAACTTCACCGATAATACCATATGAAACAATTTTAATTAAATCATGAAGTTTTATTTGATCCTCTAATCCTTTTATTTCAATTAATGAACCATTGATCCCAGATATATAACCTATATCATCTTTCTTTAATAATTTATTAGATTTTGTCATATTCTCTTAAAAGTTCCTCAATATCAATTTTTTTCTGTTGAATAAATTGTTCAAAATCCTTTTCTAACCTTTTAATATCAGTTTCATTAAAAAATTTTGAAAATTCTATTTCAATTAGAGGAGAATTTTTATTTATTAAGTTATCAATTGAATAATCATAAAGAATATCTTCGTCTGGACTGATTACTTTAAATCCTCCAATAAATTCCGTAGGAATTTTTGTAATTCCAACTTTATTCTTAAATAAGATTTTGATTTTTTCAAAATTATTATTGAAATATTCAAAATCTGCGTTATTTAATAATATAGTTATTTGTGGTGGTTTATCAATAATGGGACTAACTGTTTTAATTTGATTTGTTAAAGAATCTATATAATTGGAATAATTTTTATTAATCTTTTCTGTTATCAAGGTTTTTAAATTCATTTTCAATTTTTTAATTAATTTTTTCTTCAAATTTAAAACAGTTTCTTTAACATTTAATAGCGTTTGGGAAAAAGTATTGTTTAAAAATTGATTATAATTCTCAATAAATTGTTCCCTTAATCTTTTTGAGCTCTCAGTATATCTTTCATTATGTCTTTTCTTCATCTCTGCTTTTTGTAAAAGCATCTTCTGATTAATATCTTTGATTTCCTTTTGCGCTTTATCAATTAAATATAATCCAAGTTTACCAAATTGTTCTTTTAGTTCCTTATTTTCTGAAATTTTTTTTCAACTACTTATGATATTAATTTTCCTATAATTTTGAGAATTTTATTTAATAGAAAATCTCTTTTTTCGATATTAGTTTCAAATAAATCTGGAAGGAAAATAATTAATGGTCTTCGATTATTTAATTTAAAATCAACTAAAAATTCATTAATTTCATCTGGTAAGTCAATTGCTATAATGATCATCCCTATATTAGGCTTTTTTATTAATTCATTAAAAATTTGCATAAATTCATTTGCATTTTCGATAGTAGTCCCTTCAATTCCTAATAAACCTAACATTAATACAATCTCATCATAACCTAGAACATAAACTTTCTGATCAACCATTAAAATCTTATCTTCTCATTAATTAGTTTTAACAAATTTTTATTATGCTTCTTAAAATCTACTTCAATATTATTGATAATCTTTCCTAGCTCATCTTCAAGGTTTTTTATTTCTTTTTTGACCGATTCAGATAAATTTTTCATAGAAGAATTGATAATTTCCCTCTTACTTTTCAATGAAAATTCAATTTGATTTTCTTGTTGTTCTTTTAAAATCTGAATTTCTTTTAAGCTGTCTTGTTTAGCACTTTCAATTAAATCTTTATAAATTTTCTCTACTTCCTCTACCCATTTAAATATTTCCATATCTATCCTCTAATATCTCATATTTATCATGTAATATTTTAATAATATTAGGCATAATATCAAAAATTATTTCTTTCTCTTTTCTTAACATTAATTCTAATATTCTATAGATAGTCAAATAACTAATATCGTCATTCTTTACTTGGAATTTTTTAAAATAATAATTTTGATATAATCCTTCGAGAGACCATTTTAAATGCTTTTCATTCAATACAATAGGGATAAATAGACTTTTTATCTCCTCATTTTTTTTAAAAAATTCTTCAAGCTTTATGAAAAAATCATCTGTATTATTTACATTTAGTAAAATTTCCATTATCTCTTCATTAAGAAATAAATAATTATCTATTAAAAATTGAGATAACAGTTTTTTATCTATATTGTTTCTAATGCCTCTATAAATCATATTTAGATTATAAATTTCGGTTTTATAACCAACAAAGTGAGTGATCATTGTTTTTTCTTGTTTTTTATATATTGGTTGACTTTTTAACAAATTTTTATAGTATAAACGATCTAAAAAGGACTCTAATACAAAAATTTCATTGTTTTTTTTAAAATAGAGAATTCCTTCTCGTATGGCAGTATAATATTTTGTATTCTTTAAAAAAAATTGAATCTCCTCTAAGGAGGTCATTTCGAGTAAATCATTTATAAAATCAGTGTTTTCTAAATATTCTTCCACTAAAAAATTGATATTTTTGACTTTTTCTTTTCTGCTTTTTCCAATTATTGATCCAATGATAATTTCTAAAATGTTTCTAATTTCATATTTTAAAAGAAAAGCTTTTAAAAATTTCCTCATATTTAGTGGTGAATAATATAGAATTCTCCCAATTAATTTGATATATGTATGAAATAAAGCCTTCTCAATTTCTACAATTGTTTCTTTTACTATGTTAATATCCGGATAATAAGGTTTAATATATTCGAGAAAATCCTTAACATTATTGATTTCTTTTAACCTTTTTAAGGTTAGTTCTTCCATTATTAATTGCTTTAATAATGTTATTTTGATATAAGTATAAGCATAAGAGGGAACAATAACACTCGTAAAGAACACCAAAAGATATTAATAAAAAATTTCTAAACTAAACGGGAGAAGGAATTTTTGTCCATAATAGTATAGCAACGATAAGTCCGTAAACTGCTAATGCTTCTGCTAAAGCCACAACTAAAAAAGCCTTGAAAAAAGATTCTTCTCGTTCTGCAAGTGATGAAACTGCTGCTGTACCAACTGTTTTTATTGCCCACGCACTTCCTAAAACTGAGAATCCAACAGAAAGTGCGGCTGATATAGCTAAAATCATGCTAGTTGCTGAGTCATAGTAATCAAAGTTATCAGCTTGAGCAGAAACAAAGGTTATTACACCATCAACTGAAAAGAATACAATTAATACTAGTATAAGCTGCAATAAGCCAAGTAATAAATAAAATTTTCTTTTACCATTCATTTTTTTCACGTTAATTAAATTATTTAGTAAAACTATATATCTTATAAAGAAAAAAAGAAAACATGCGTAAAAATCTTTCGAGATTTTTTATTATTAAGTTAATTAATAAAAAGCTGTATAATTTATTGATAAAGCAAAACTCTAATTAAATCTGTCAAATCATGAATTCTATCCGACAGCTGCTCAAGTAAAACGATACTATCACGAATTCTAAGGAGAACTCTGATATCTAAATCCTTATTAGAGTATAGATATTCCAGAAACTGTCTGTATATCATATCAACTTCATTTTCCATTTCATGAATAGTAGTTGTGTTACTAAATACTACTTCTGGATTGTCTCTTAAACTTTTAATTGTTGATTTTAGAACCTCTGTCATTTCTATTATTTTATTTATAAGTTTACTATACCTCTTTTTAATTTCTTTGTCTTTTGTGACTTCCAACTTAATATTTGGGAGCATATCAACAAATTCAAGAGGATAATTAATAACATTGTCCATTCTTAAAACTAAAGTCATATAGTCTCCCATCCCTTGGGCTTCAGCCTCTGAAAACTCTTTAATTAATTGAATTTTAATTGAATCTCCATCCTCTTCGGATAATTGCATCTTACTCTTCTTTTTTTCAAGAGCTTTTTTATTTACTTCATATCCCTCTGTCCATGTATTATAAAAAACTGCCATATCGCTAATAACGTTGTAGATTATCCTAGAATGCTCAATAAGCCTAGTTATAATCTCTTCTTTAATTTTATTCATATTGTATCTTGTTTTTTATTTTTACATATAATATATAAAAGAAACCTTAAAAAAAATAGTTTTTATATTGGATTTATATTAGATTTATATATTTATTATTATAATCTTCTATTAGAAGATTCTATTAGTTTTAATATAATCTAATAACTTTTTCATAAAAGGTTAAAAAAAAATACTGTCTGAAATTCGAAAAAGGCTCAATACATATAATCAAATAACAAATTTCAGTGGAATAGCGCGTAGATATTTTATTAATAATTTTTATGATGGAGCATTAACAGTTTTAGGAATCATCTTAGGATTCTTTGTGGTAGTACTTAAAGATCCTAGTCAACCTACTATTCCTTCTTTATATGTTGCATTACCTGGAGTTGGAACCTCAATATCAATGTTTATTTCTGGAGCATCTGGATCCTACCTTTCTGAGAGAGCTGAATTGAAAAAAAAGCGTGCTGACCTAAATATGGCAATGGGTATAATCGAAAATGAGACGATAGAAGAAGAATTTGATATAAAAAGGCAAGAAGAGGAACTAAAAAAAGCAATGTTAAGTAAAATAAAAATAAAAGTCAGTAAAAGTGAAAATAACCAACCTAATGTTAGAAAAACACTTCATGAAAAGGCTCACAAATTCGCAGGAAAATTTGTTGCCTTAGTAAACGGATTTGCTCCACTTTTAGGAGGTTTAATTCCGATAATACCCTTTGTTTTTGAGACTAATGCAAGTTTTATGACATTTATTTATTCATTTATAGTTATTTTTTTTTGTATTGTATTATTAGGAATATTCTTAGGAAGAATTTCTAATGAATCTATACTAAAAAATGTTCTACAGATGTTATTTGCCTTTATAGCTACAATGATAGTAGTTATAGTTTTCTTAGGATAAATTATATAATATATAACATAAATAAAATAAAGTATTGAATCTTTTAGATAGATTAAATAAAAAGATTTTCGAAATTTTCGACTTTAGCAGAATACATAAAAAGGAGATGATAGAATT
>JBHLKV010000078.1:0-12237 GCA_048886305.1 Candidatus Hodarchaeota archaeon | reverse complement strand
TGAACAAAAAAAAATTATTCATGCTGCTAATTTACTAGTTAATGCTAAACACGCAATTGTATTAACAGGAGCAGGAATTTCAACTGAGTCAGGCATTCCAGATTTTAGAAGTGAATCTGGTATCTGGAAAAAGTACAAACCTGAAATTTATGGAGATATTAAATCATTTTTAGAAGACCCTTCAAAATTTTGGAAAATGGCAGAAGAAATAGCACCTAACCTATTTAATGCTAAACCAAATCCAGGTCATTATGCTATTGCTGAATTAGAAAAAATGGATATAATAAAGGCAATTATAACTCAAAATGTTGATGAACTTCATCAGAAAGCTGGTGCAGTTCTAGTTTATGAAGTCCATGGCAATATAAATAGGTTTACTTGTCTTGGATGTCGTGCTAGCTATAAAAAAGAACAAATTTTAGATAAGTTAAAAAAAGATAAAAAAAAGTTTCCAATTTGCGATGTTTGTGCATCTCCTTTAAAGCCTTCAGTCATTCTGTTTGGAGAAAGTTTGCCTAAATTTGAAATTTATTATTCTCAAGATTTGGCAAAAAAATCAGACGTCATGTTAATTGCGGGTTCTTCTCTTGAAGTTGCCCCTGTGTGTGATCTACCAATTTATACTCTGAGAGAAGGCGGAAAGTTAATAATTATAAACGACGAACCTACGCATTTAGATCCAAAAGCAGAAGTTGTTATACATCATAAAACTGGTAAGATATTACCTATAATTGTAGAAGAGGTTAAAAAACTTAGAACTGCTAAATAATAAGTATATTAAAAGTAAATTTATTATAATTTTATCAATTTATAAACAATTCAGTAATGATATCTGAAAATTTAATTATTAAAGATTGGCGAACAATTGATTTTTCTTTTGGATTAATTTATCCAAATATTTACAAATTGGGTATGTCATCATATACAATCAGATTACTTTATTTCCTTATAAATTCCTATGAAAATATTGCATGTGAACGTATATTCTTACCTGATAAATTACGATTCCCTGCTTCCAAAGACCCTTCCTCTAGAAATACGATAAGATCTTTAGAAAATAAAGTACTACCAAGTGAATTTGATATATTAGGATTTTCACTTCATTTCGAAAATGATTTTAAAAATATTCTGTGGATTTTAGAAAAATCAGATATCCCATTAACTTCTCGAGAACGTTTGATACAAGATGATAAAAAATGCTTTCCAATTATTATTGGTGGAGGACCTGTTGTCACTTCAAATCCATCACCATTAAGTAAAATATTTGATATTTTTTTTATAGGAGATTCTGAGCCAAATTTGGATCTGTTTTTCAAAATCTTTCTTGATTTTAAGAAAGATAAAATAGATTTTAAACAATTATTAGAAAAAGCAGCAAAAATAGAGGGAATTTATATTCCGTCTTTAAATAACAAGGTTGAGAGAAGCATTCTAAAAGATTTGAATAAGTCACCTATTCCTATATTTCAATTTATTTCAAGTACATCTAACGAAAACAAAATTTTTGAAAGCAATTTTTTATTAGAAATTAATCGTGGTTGTCCTTTTCAATGCAAATTTTGTATCTCTTCTTTTCATAATTTTCCATTTAGAAATAGAAGTTATGATGACATTGTAAGTGTAATTGAACAAGGAGTTAAGTATTCAAATTTTAACACAATTAGTTTAATAGGTTCTTGTGTGTCATCTCATCCCAAGTTCAAGGATATATGCGAATTAATTATTAGTAAAGGAAAAAGGTTAACAATACCATCCATACGAGTTGAACACCTAACTTCAGATATTATTGCTATTCTAGAGGAGGGAGATATTAAAACAATAACAATTGCTCCTGAAGCTGGTACGGAAGACTTAAGATATGATTTAGGAAAAAGGATTTCAAATGATAAAATTTATTCTGTTTTGACTCAAATTAAAGAATCTAAAATTAAGAACGTTAAACTATATTTCTTAATAGGTTTGCCAAATGAAAAGGATGGAAATATTATAGATATTATTGATTTATTAAAAAATTTAAGTGATATTGGTTTTGATAAAAATTCACTTCGGGTAAACATTAATCCTTTTATCCCTAAATTAAATACGCCCTTTGAAAAAGAGATTGATTTTTATTTAGAAGAAAATTACTATAGATTTAATAAGTATTATCAGAAGTTAACACAAGAATTAAAAAAGATACCATCAATTAAAATTAAGTTTAAAAATTTTAAAGAAATAATTAAAAATGCTAAATTACAAACACTCTTTTCTTTAGGCGATCAAAATGTATCCGAACTTATTATAAATTATTATTTAAATGGTGCTAATTTCGGGGCATTAAGAAAAGTGCAAAATGAGATGAATTTTTCCATGAATGATTATCTATTGAAAATTAAAGAGTGTTATAGTCCCTGGCGAATATAAATAGAATATATAAAAAAGAAAAAAAAATTTATTACTCAATTTTCTTGAATACTTTTTTACTTGCTCCGCAAACAGGACATTTCTCGGGAGGTTTTCCTTCATGAGTATATCCACATACTGGGCATATATAGATATCATTTTTTTCTAGGTCTTTACCACTTTCAACAACTTCTAAAGCCTTCTCATAGAGTTTATGATGAATTTTTTCCACTTCATTAGCATAATTGAAAGTTCTTTCTGCATCACTATTTCCCTCTATAGATGCATCTTTGATATATTCGGGGTACATTTCAGTGAATTCATGAAATTCTCCTCCAATTGCTTCTTTTAGATTTTCAGCAGTAGATTTAACTCCCTTCAATACTCTTAGATGATTATGGGCATGAACTGTTTCTGCTGCTGCTGCGGCTCGAAATAAGTTCGCTACCTGAGTGAAACCTTCTTTATCTGCCTTTTCCGCAAAGGCTAAATATTTTCTATTAGCTTGGGATTCCCCGGCAAAGGCATCCATAAGATTTTGTTCTGATTTTGACATTTTTAATTTAACTCCATATTTTAGTAATTAATTTTTAGTTGGTTTAAATTAAATTTTAAGTTAATTTTTATAGTTCATAAATTATAGTAAAAAATTTAAACCCATTAAGGAAAGCAAGATTCTAATATTACCTGCTAAGAAGTAGTTTGATATTTTCTACAACTTTTCTTAAGATAAATTCTGCCATTCCAAATCTTATTTTTGAATCAAAAACCAAAATCACAAAATAGGAGTCATCTACATACTCTGAAAAAATAAATTTTTCATTTTTAAATGTATAGAACATTTTCAATATTGAATTATTACAAATTTTCACACGAAAATCAACTTCTTTTAAAAAAGTTCTTAAGTCTATTTTGTTTAAAGAAGAATAAAGGAGTCTTCCTCTGTCTGTTAATAAAGTAGCACCCTCAATTTCATCATTTGCAGTTAACATCTTTAAATATTCAATTATCTTTTCTTCTTTTTCTGGATCAAACTCATCACTTAATGTATCTTCAACAATATTATTAATAGTGTTATTTAATTCACTGTCATAAACAATTTCAGCAGTAATATTGATTTTATTTTTACGTATATAATTTAAGAGTTGAACATTAATTTTCGATATAATCTCATCTAATAGAATTATATTCTCAATTGTATCACATAGTACACCATAGTAGATTTCTCTTTTTTCAAAAATTGCTAATTTTATATCACCCATATCTATCGTTTTAAACTTTTTCCCTATCATTTCTTTAGAAAAAGACATTAACGCAGTTAAAAAAGGAGAGATTAAATTTTTCTCCATATCATAATAATCTGTAAAACTTTTGCCAAAAAAACAGATACCAGATTTATTAAAAATAAATAAATTATGAATTGTAGTATTTTTATTTAATCTTTTAATTTTTGAATGTAATCTTGATTTATCTTGAATACTCATATTTAATGTTAAAGATTAAAGTATAAAAAGCACAAAGTTTTCAATTTAAATTACCAAGTTTGTACGCCCTTAAAATTTAATTTAACTGGCAATAATTTAAAACCGTTTTCAATTAATTTCTTCTTAATTAGATTTTCATCTCCAACCCTAGCTAGAATCGTTGCTGAACCACCTCCGCCGGCACCATTTAATTTGAATCCGAGTGCTCCATTTTCTTTTGCAAGTCGTTCAGCTTTATCAATAGTTAGATTAGTCATAGATTCATGAAGACTTTTTTGAGCTTCCCAATTTCTGTTCATAATTTCTCCTATATGTTCAAAATCATCTGATTTAATTGCTGCTTTCATTTCATAAGCGCATTCTTTAAGAGTATTAAATGAGGAGATTGTGTTATTATCCCCTTTTTTATAATTTTTAATAACAGCCTTATGCATTAAATTAGAACTTCTAGCTTCAAAAAGTACTAAAATTAGCTGATTTTCTAATTTGCAGATTTTTTCATCATTAATATGGATTCTTGAAATATTTACAGACGGATAATCAATTTCCATAAAATTTATTCCCCCTAAAGATGCTGCATATTGATCTTGAACACCACTCTCAGTTTTTAATTCTTCAGTTTCGAGTTTATGAGCAAGATCAGCAATTTTTTTAGGTGTTAGAGATGTTTCTGAAAATTTTGCTAAAGCAGCTATTATTGCAACAGCTATACTGGCACTTGTTCCAGTTCCACATCCAGGAGGAGCATCAGTTCTAACAAAAATATCTACTCCTGTTTGAATTTTCATTCTTTTAACAGCAGCTTTTAATAAATCTAGAGTTCCGTCATAGTTTATTTTATGAAAATCTTTGATTTCTGTACTTATTTCAAGATTTTCTGAAACAATATTTATTTTATCTAAATTATTTCTTTCAATTCTAACATAACTAAATAAATCGATACAAAAATTAAAAACAGCCCCTCTTGGATAAAACCAAGTATCAGTCCATCCGCCAATATCACATATTCGAACTGGGGCTCTAGAAAAAATTGTATCTTTCAAGATAACCACTTATTGATTTAAGTAATTTGTTTTTCATATTGTTATTTAAAAATGGTATCTTTATAAAAAAACAAATTATTTTATAAATATTCTCAAAATCCCTTAAAATTAAATTTTATTAAAATTCATAATTATAAAATCATATACAATTATGTAATTGTTATTTTCCCCATTATCTTAATATTTTAGAAATTTAGACGAAAACCGAGCAAACTTATTAAATTTTTAGGAGAAGACAAAAAATGCATTTAGACCATTATTATTAACATTCTATGATACTTTCATCAATAAGTTTAAAAATAAGGAAGACAAATCAATATTTAAATTTAAAAAAAATTTAAAATACTCTAAAAACATATTATAGGAGGAATAAAAAAATGGCTAAAAAGGCAGCCGTAGAAGCCCTATTTGTAAAATCTAAAGTTCGAGATTATATCAAAAGTAAAGGATGTAATACGAGTGGAGATTTGATTGATGGACCTGCACTTAATGATGCAATCATTGGTGTCTTAGATAATGCTATTAGAAGGGCAAAGGCTAATGGAAGAAAAACAGTCCAAGAGAAAGACTTATAAACTGTTTGTTTAATAGCTTAAATTTTATTTTTTTTTATTCTAGTTATTTTTTTCACTTCTACTCATTTCATTACCCAACGCAAAAAAAATCACTAATTTATTAGAGTATCAAATATTAAATTTAGAAAACACCATTAAAAAAGATAACACACACAACCTATACAATCATAAATAAAGAATAAAAGTTCCTCACCAAATCGCCTTATACCTCATACTCTTTTTAGAGAATAGGAATTTTTTATTCTTATTTTACTATTTTTTCGTATCTTGACTTCTTTCTTTATCAACTATGAAAAATCCAACTGAAATAACGCTTTTTAATCGTTGTAGGTCTTCTTTTAATCTTTTTACATGTTTATAAGGCCCAGATACTGCAATAATTTCTAGGCATTTTTCGAATTCTAAATGAACATGCATAGTAGAGATAATAATATCATGAAAATGATGTTGAATGTCTGTCTTTAAGATTTCATCGGTTTGTTGAACGTTAGCATACATTGAAGTAGAACTATATTCATGATCATGATGGTGTTCATGATCAGCATCGTTTTCATGCTCATGTTTTATATCAAAATGTTCATGTGTCATAATTAATGTTATACATCCAACAACATTTCCAGAACTTACAGGTATATTTTCTTCACTTATCATAAAAGTATGCATAGCTTTACGAATGGCATCAGATCTTGAAATTCCCAATTTTTCTCTAAATTCTTCAAATTTTTCATATAGTTTTTGAGGAAGAGAAATAGTGAAACGTTTGTATTCTTCCATCTTGAGCCACTATGCAATAATATTATTAAATTATACCAAAATGAATATCATTTTCTAATTAAAATAGCGATTGGCACACTTGCCTCTCTCCATTGTGCGATCTTTCCGCTATACTCTAAATTAAATTTTACCCGTCCATGGTCTCCAATAATAATCATTAATGAATTTGGTCTAAGCTGTTTATAGTTACTCAATATCCATTTATCCGTTCTGTTTATCAATTTTTCAATTAAATCTTCAGGTGTCCTTTGCTTTAATTGTTGCTGCTGTTTATGTAGGTTTTCAAAATCTAAGTAGTGCATCCAAGAAAGATCATGTGTATTAATAGCTTTTGCAGATTCTACCCATGTACTCATATCTGTATCCTTTGGAATAGATTTTGTGCCACCATCATATCTTTCTAAATCTTTTTTCCTTCCAATAAGGCATGAAGTTTTTCCAGCAGAATTTATCTTTTTTAAAAGATGAAATCCATTTGGTTCAATTTCAAAACCCCCATATACCAATTGATGTAGTACTCCTAACGTGTATGGATTTTTTGTACTTAATAATAACATTACTTCAGAATTTGCTATCATAAATTGAGGTTTAAGGTATGTAATTTCAAACAGGCCAAAATTATCAATCAAATTAATACTTATTCGTTCGATATCTTGGTACATATTTAGAATAGAATCAACTGGTTCTGGAATAGTATCAAGTGGAGGATCAATATTTAATAATTTTAATAGAGTTGCGGGTACCTGAGTTAAATAACATTTTATAGTTTGAAGTTCACTCATGTTTGTGCCCTAATTTTAAAAAAGTTAATTTATTTTATTTACTCTTAATATTATTATTAATGAAATAATTTAATAATAAAATTGTTATCACTTTTTTCATCAATTATTAGAATAAAATGTGATTTAGACTAAGATGAAATTTCTGTATATCGACATGACTAATTCGGGAATATCAGGAGATATGCTTCTTGCTTCTCTGTTAGGATTAGTTCCAGAATCTGATGCTATATTAAACAATTTAAAAGAATTGAAGAAGCACCTATCCGGCGTTTCAAAATTAGATCTCAAGTTAGAATCTTCTAAACGTTCTGGAATTCAATCAAATCAATTAAAAATTGATATAAAAGAAACTAAAGATCACAGAACACCTGGAACCTTAAGAAGTTCTTTAAATGATTTTTTAGAAAGTAAATCAATCTCGAATTCTGCTAGAAATTATGCATTGAATGTTCTTAATTCATTAATTCAAGCAGAAGCAGAAGTCCATGGAGAATTAATTGAAAATATTCATTTACATGAACTAAGTTCTGTTGATACTTTAATTGATATCTTAGGGGTTACTATGGTTTTAGACAAAATTGGTGGATTTGAAAAAAATTTCAAGGTTTTTTGCAGTGAGATTCCTTTAGGAGGTGGTAATATCAATACGACTCATGGTACATTACCCGTACCTGCCCCAGCTACAGTAAAAATTTTAGAACAATCAGAATTATTAATCCGAGGTGGACCAATTGATTCTGAGCTAGTAACTCCCACAGGAGCTGCTTTATTAGTTAATTTAGACCCAAATTACTTGAAATTTCCTCCTGAAATGAAACTCCTGAAAATAATCTATAGTACAGGTCAAAAAAAATTCACACATTTCTTAAATGTTTTACGCCTTTTCTACGGCGAGTCTAAGGAATTAGAGAGTTCAGCCGATTCGCAGATATTAGATAAATACATTGAACAAGTTACTATATTAGAAACAGATGTTGATGATGTGTCAGGTGAAGTACTTGGGAATTTCATAACTAAGTTTCAAAAAGAAAAAATCCTAGATTTGCAAATTTCGCCTAGTTTAACAAAAAAAAGTAGACCCAGTCATATAATCAGGATTTTATGTTATCCAAAATATAAATTTGAGATAATAAATAAAATTATAAAAGAATTAGGGACTTTAGGTGTTAGATTTAATACAATAAATCGTGTTTGTGTCGATAGAAAAATAGAAGAACAAGTTATTGAAATTAATGGGAAAAATTACAATTTAAACTACAAAATTTCATATATAGAATCTAGAAATGGAAGAGAAATAGTAAATATAAAGCCAGAATACGAAGATCTAAAAATGATTAGTGAGGAATCTGGTTTAACACTTAAAAAAATTCAAGTAATAGCGCAAGCAAAGTTAAATCAAATAATAAATAATACAAAAAATTATAAAAAAAAAAATAAGGTTTGAAATAGATTTAACGATTAAGTTTTCATTTAATATTTATCGATATTGAATTTATGTAAAAGATATTCGTCCTCAACCATATCTTTTGAAAAATCTTCTAATCGGGTGATCTCTTTTTTTATTTCCTTTACTTTTCTCAATTTGCCTAATTTTTGATATACTTCTGACGCCTCTTGGAATGTTTTAACACTTTTATCAAAATTTCCTGAAATTTCTAAGTCTTCTGCTAGAAAAACTAAACCTTCGGCAACTTCTAATTGTTTTCCTAATTTTTTTTGTATTTTTAATGATTGGTAGTGATATTTCATACTTTCAGGATATTGCTTAAAAATCGAATGAGTTCTACCTAAAGTTCTTAAAACGAGTGCTTCTTGTTCTTGTAAACCTTTCTCTTTACAATGTTTTAAAATTGTTTCCAAAAATTGAAGATAATCTTGCTTGTTTTTTAGTTTTGAGCGATCAATATTATGAATGGCTTTTTCATAGGTTTCTATTGTATTATCAATATCTCCATCTTCAAAAAATTTTTTAGATTTTTCAAAAAGTTCGTTACTATCTATAGATGCGACCATCTGGGTCTCAACTACTTATCCTTAGATTGTTTTTCGTAAGATTTGATATTTTAAAAATAAGATCAATTATTATTATATTAAATTACCTATATAAGCTTATCTATCTTAAAAAATAGGACTAGAAATATTGAAAAGGGATAATTTATGAGAAATTCTAGTATTAATGAGTCTTTATGAGATATTCATTAAACAAATATTTAAATAAAAATTCTTTTAAGTAAAAAACACGTATGACAATTTCCTCTGACATTTTTATGGTTTTTATTGGATAATAAATTAAAAAAAAAATTTATAGAATTTTTTGAATTTTATCTACTTAAATCCAAGGATCTGCTCCAATCCAAGTAGGTATAAACATGAATATAAGTACTGCAATGAGTCCTATTACGTAAATAGTACCTACTGCTTTGATTTTAGTCTTCATTTCCCTTGCGTCATAAACTAGGAATGCTGCTACAAAGAAATGGAAGTATCCAAATAAGAAGATAAGTGGCACACCCCATGGAGTAGCATTCCACCATGGATATTCCCATATAAGAGCATCTGAAATATTCAAAAGGATCTCAACAAAAACTGCAAAAGCTGCAAAAAATGATGCAAAAAGCCAACGATTAGGTATTCCAAATATTTTCTTATCTTTATCTTCGGGTAGAAACTTACCAAATACAATACCAGCAATAGAAAACATCATCGCTATTTCTAAATTCCAGCCAATCATAATAATAAAAGTGCTACGCCCAGGTGTTGTCCAGAAAGCGGAATAATCAGTAAAATGGAACACTAATGCATTCCAAGTTTCATTTATTAAGTCCATACCCAAAACAGTCAAACCTGCAAAGATAACATTCCAATTTTTCGTTTGTTGTGCTTTTTGTACCTCGGTAGCGTAGATATATAGAACAATTACTAGAATGGGGATTATATACCATTGATAGTGTGAAAATTCTCGCAGATTTGAAAGAGCTTCAAGTGATTCAGGTGTTGGGGTCATATGTATCAACCTTTAGTTTTACTTTTTCTTATTTTTATATTTTAATTTTAATTAAACAAAACTTAAACAAGAAAATATTTATAGTTTTTTCCTAATAAAATGAATTTTAGACAAAATTCTATAGAAAAATAATTTATTATTTAGCAATTCTATTTGCTATTAAGGCAGCAGAGGCACCAGCTCCGAATCCATTATCAATATTTACAATTAATAATCCCGGAGAACATGACTGTAACATTGTAGTTAGCGCACCAATACCTTTCTCTCCTAATCCATATCCACTGGAAACTGGAATTCCAATTACAGGGGCATCTGTTAGAGCAGCAACAACTCCCGGTAAAGTCCCCTCCATTCCAGCACATACAATTATTACATGAACACCTTCTTTAATCATATCACTTAACGGTGTAAAGATTCGATGTATTCCTGCTATTCCTACATCATAACTAGTTAAAACTTTACACCCCATAGCTTCTGAGATAACTTTTGCTTCCTCTGCAACAGGGATATCAGAACTTCCCGCAGTTATAATTCCAATTATTCCATTCTTTTTCTCAAATTCAAAAGGTTTTTGTCTAATAATTATTATTTTACCTAGTTCATTTATATCCATGTCAATATTTTCCTTATTCTCAAAGAATTTTAGTATAAATTCTTTTTGACTTTCATTATAGCGAGAAACAATGGCAAATTGATTATTCTCCAAAAATAATTTGATAATATCTATAATCATTTCATTAGATTTTTTATGAGCATATATAACTTCAGGAATACCAGTTCTTACTTTACGGAGAACATCTAATTTAGCCAAATCACCAACTTCTTGGATCATATTTGCTTTTAAAAACTTCTCTGCTTCTTCGATGGTTATTTTCTTTTCGGTTAGAAGTTTAAGTATATTTCTTAGATCATCCATTTTTTTTGTTTAGGATATTAATGGTTTAATAAAATTTCAACAATTACTTATATTTTGTGCTTTAAAAATTTGGAAATCATTCTTTTTTTTAATTTTGCATAATTAATAATTTTTAAATTTAGGTGTTTAAATTGGAAATTAATTGGGAATTATTTTTTGAAATTCATAAGGATTTACCAAGAGAAGGTCCAGGGGATAATGAATCTACACAAAAAGCTTTTAATTTTTTAAAAAATTTGCCTTTAAATCCTCATATTTTGGATATTGGATGTGGTCCTGGAATGCAGACAATACAACTAGCAAAATTAATTGATGGAAAAATTACTGCTATTGATACACACCAGCCATTTTTAGATGATTTAAACATACGTGCTCAAAACGAGGGAGTTCAAGATAAAATTGAAACCTTAAATAAATCTATGTTTGAAATAGATTTTGAGGAAGGCCAATTTGATGTTATTTGGTCTGAAGGAGCAGTTTATATTTATGGATTTGAGAAAGCATTAAAAGAGTGGCAGTATTTTTTGAAAGATAATGGTTATATTGTAGTAAGTGAAGCCTCATGGTTAAAAGAGAATCCGCCAACTGAAATTAAAGATTTCTGGAATGACTGCTATCCTGATATAAAGATAATTAAAGAAAATAAGGTTATTATCGAGAAAAATGGATATAATTTAATCTCATGTTTTACTTTGCCAGATAATAGTTGGTGGGAAAATTATTATATCCCTATGGAAGTTAGAATAAATAAGTTAAGGGAAAAATATCAAGGAAATCAAGAAATAGAAAAGCAACTTGATGAGGAATTAATAGAAATTGAAATGTTTAGAAGGTATTCTGATTATTATGGATATGTTTTTTATATTATGCAAAAATGAATGAAAATATGCTATTTTTAAATTTAAAAAAAGATAATAACCATTCAAAATAATTATTATTTACTATTCTATCAATGTATAACCCTAATTTAGAGTGAAGAAATAAATGAAGATAGATTATACATCTTACAAGGATGTAGATTTAAAAGGTAAAAAAGTATTAATGCGGGTCGATATCAATTCTAATATTGATGTAGAAAATTATAAAATCCGAGAGTCCCCCCGTATTGCAGCTCTCGTACCAGCCTTAGAAGAACTTAAAGAAAGTGCTATTATTATATTAGCTCATCAATCAAGACCTGGTATGGAGGATTTTACGGACTTAGACATTCATGCAAAAGAAATAGAGAAACATTTAGGTCGACAAGTGAAATTTGTTAAAGATATTTTTGGCAAAGA
>JBHLKV010000077.1:0-12240 GCA_048886305.1 Candidatus Hodarchaeota archaeon | reverse complement strand
GTTATAGAATCTTTTTTCTGATAAAGCCTTATTATTGACTCTGCTGTGTATTCCATATGGGTATTAGTGTACACTCTTCGAGGAATTGTCAATCTAACTAATTCCAATGCTGGAAAAATATTTTCTCCCGTATTTTTATCTCTACCCTTTGAAATCGCACCTCTCTCCATCGTTCTGACAGCAGAATCCTCATAGATTGCAGCTGAAAGAGTTTGTGATGGCCATTGATCTCGCGGAAGGTGTGATAAGAATTTTAATGCATCAAGAAAAACACCATGACTCCCAACTGGTTTTACTATAGGAACTCCAGCCTTATCCAATAATTCTCCTAAATAACGTACTTGATTGATGCGATATTTTAAATATTCATACTGAGCGCCTTCTCGTAAGCCTTGGGCTACGGCTTCCATATCACGACCGGCCATACCGCCATAAGTATGAAGACCTTCAAATAAAACAACCATTTCCCGCGTGTAATCAAATATATCTTCACTATGAGTAGCTAAAAATCCACCCATATTTACTAAACAATCCTTCTTAGCACTATATATACATCCATCTGAATAACTCATCATCTCTCTAAGAATGTCTATTATAGGGGTATTTTCATAGCCTTTCTCGCGTTCACGAATGAAAAAAGCATTTTCACTCGACCTAGTGGCATCGAATATTATCCTTAAATCATATTCATTACAGAATTCTCTTAATTCACGGAGGTTTTGCATTGAAACGGGCTGGCCTCCCCCCATATTAACATTCATTTCAACGTTAACAAACGCAATTTTCTCTGGGCCATACTCATCAATTAGATTCTGAAGTTTTTTCAAATCGACATCTCCTTTGAAAGGATTCATATTCTCGGGATCATGAGCATCATCAATAATAATATCGACCATAGTTCCTCCTGCTAATTCTACATGAGCTTTCGAGGTTGTGAAATACATATTTCTTGGAACAATTTGTCCTGGTTTCGTAAGATGGCTATACATTAAATGTTCAGCGCCACGTCCTTGATGAGTAGGAACAACAAATTTATATCCTAAGACATCTTGTATAGCTTTTTCTAGGTTATAAAAACTCCGTGCTCCTGCATAAGCCTCATCGCCCAACATCATTCTTGACCACTGAACGTCAGACATTGCGGATGTACCAGAATCAGTTAAAAGATCAATATAAACATCCTCAGATTTTAAAAGGAATGTGTTATAACCTGCTTCTCGTATAGCTTCACTTCTTCTTTTTTGATCAGGCATATTAACATGCTCAATCATCTTAATCTTAAAAGGTTCGGGAGGACCATTCATTTTAGCCTTCTCTTAATGAATTAACTAGGTATAATTGAGTTAAGAATAATAGTTTGAAAAAGATTTTGGTGTGATGTCCCAAAGCCTTCCCATTACGGAGATTTTTCTTAAAAAAACATAGAATTGAACCAAATTGTTAATTAATTTGGAACTTTTTTTCTTGAATTTGAGGAAATATTTTAATCTTAATTCATTCCAACACATATATATTATAAATTTTGAAAGAAAATACTAAAATCAAATAAGAGGAGAATATTAAAATTGATTGGAATTAAATCATATGGCGCTTATTTGCCCAGGTATTTATTACCACGAGAGCTTATAGCAAAGGCGTGGGATTTTCCAGCTGCTCCTGGCACTAAAGCGATAGCAATGGCTGATGAAGACAGTCTGACAATGTCAGTTGAAGCAGGATTAGATTGTTTATTTGGTATTGATCCAAAAACGATTGATGGATTATTCTTTGCATCGACAACTCAAGTTTACACAGAAAAAGGTTCTGCACCATTAATTGCTACTATATTAGATTTGAGAGAAGATATCATTACTGCTGATTTTACAGATTCTTTAAAAGCGGGAACCACAGCAGTAGCACGAGCAGTAGATACTATTAAGGCAAATAAAGATATCAATAGCATTTTGGTTATTGCTGCAGATACTCGAGAACCTGAACCTTCGACATTTTGGGAGTATGCATTTGCTGATGGAGCGGCTGCTTTATTAATAGCCGAAGATGAGCTTTTACCTTTGTCGATCGATGATTATTATTCAATTTCTGCCAATGTAACTGGACCATGGAAAAGAGCAGAGAAAGATAAATTCATAAGAACCTTTGAACCAAAAATGGATGGTCAATTCTATTTTAGTAATATTACGAAAGTGATGAATGAAGTTTTAAAACGGAATAATCTGAATTCAGAGGATATTGGCGCGGCAGCATATTATTATAGTGATCCCAGAAGTTATGGAAAAATTGCTAAAAAAATGAACTTTGGTCAAGGAGTTGCACAAAATAGTGTATTTTTTCAGCTTGGTGATTTGGGAACTCCAATGCCATTTGTCCTTTTAATTGCTGCATTAAGAAGACCTAAACCTGATGCAAAAATAGTTATGGCAGGATATGGGGATGGAGCAGATGCTATTCTAATGCAAGTTCAAGACAGGGATGCATTAAGACAACTTGGAAAAACAAGAATGGGTGTTTTAGGTCATCAAAAATCCATGAAAACTCTACAAAATTATAATAAGTTCCTTGATTTTAAAGAGATCCTTGAAAAAGATCGATACACGAGAAAAAGCTCTGCTGTAACAATATGGCGTGATACCGCATCAATATATAAATGGTATGGTGTTAAGTGCAAAAACTGTGGAACAATTCAATATCCTGATATGTTAAGATCTTGTTATGTTTGTAGGGCAGATGATCAACTAGAGCGTGTAAAACTTTCATTAAAAGGGACTATCTTTACTTACACCTTAGATCATTTAGTAGGTGGCACATATTTAGATGTTCCTGTACCTCGATGTGTAATTGATTTAGATGGTGGTGGAAGAGTGTTATTAAACATGACAGAAATAGAGAAACCGGAAGAAAATGTTCAAATAGGTATGAGAGTTGAATTAACCTTTAGAAAAGAACATGAAGGTGCTGAATTTAAAAATTATTATTGGAAATGTCGTCCCGAGAGGGGGAGACCATAAAGGAGGTAAATAGAAAATGGTAAGAAAAGGAATTAAAGATAAAGTTGCTATAATTGGCTGTGATATGACAAAATATGGAGAGCTTTGGGATAAAAACCAATATGATTTGCTTTTTGAAGCAGTCCATAGCGCTTGTAAAGATGCTGGAATTACGAAAGATGATATTGATGCTAGTTGGGTTGGAATATTCTACTACTTTACTGGACTCTCTGGTGCTATGGTTGAGGATATTTTGAGATTAGATGGAAAACCATCAACTAGAGTTGAAAATTTTTGCGCTAGTGGAATGGATGCATTCAGAAATGCATGTTTTGCGATCGCTTCAGGTGCTTATGAAGTGGCACTCGCTTGTGGAGTAGAGAAATTAATGGATGAGGGAGGTAGTGGCCTGCCAGGGTTTAAAATTTTTGGACATCCCTTATATCCCACTCCATCCGCACCAGCAATGTTTTCTATGGCAGCAACGAGATGTTTTCATGATTATGGATGGACAAAGGAAGATCTTGCTAGAGTCGCTGTTAAAAATCATGACAACGGTTCGGATCATCCAAAAGCACATTTTAGAAGCAAAATAACTATTGACCAAGTAATGAAAGCGCCCATGATTGCGGATCCTTTAGGAAGATTTGACTGTTGTGCAATGTCTGATGGAGCTGCTGCCTTAATCTTAACTACTCCAGAACTTGCTGAGAGTTATGCTCATGCAGATGATTATATTTTAGTTAAGGCTAATGCTATTTCATGTAGAACGAACTTTCCATGGTATATACCTTCCAATGGTCCTGGAGCAGATTTAACTAGCTTTCCAGCAACCGTTAAAGCAGCGGAATATGCTTATAAAGAAGCAGAAATTACTGATCCTAGAAAAGAAATCGATTGTGCAGAGGTTCATGATTGTTTTACGATTACTGAATTAATAAATTGTCAAGATTTAAAATTCTGCGATCGTGGCCAAGCTGCTGAAGAATTAAAAAATGGAACTTTCAATTGGGATGGTGAAACTGCAGTAAATCCATCGGGAGGTTTAAAATCATTTGGTCATCCAATCGGATCTACAGGCTGTCGAATGTTAACAGAGATTACTAAACAGTTACAAGGGCGTGCGGAAGGAAGACAAGTACCAGATGCAAAAATCGGATTATGTCATAATCTTGGTGGAGCATTTACTGTGTGTTCTACCACAGTTTTAAGTCAAAGAGATTAAAAAAATTTATATAAAATCTTTTTTTTTATAATTTTTAAGATCCTCTGTAATAATTGCATTTGTGGTAATTATTGAGTAATAAAGTAAAACCTTCTGGAATTCTTACACTTTTGGTGTCAATATCTACAATTTTTCCAAGTTTTTACGTTTTATTGAAAGTAGCGCGTCTTTCATGCGCAATTGGATTAATTTTCAATATAATTGTGCTCACTTACTTTATTTTAATGGTACAATTACTCCGTGAATTCAAATCAAGTAAATTTATTATGGGTATGTCTTTAATTGGCCTTATTATACAAGTTTTAATTTTAGTTCTATTAATAATAGGCATTGTTTCTAGTGAAAGAATTGCTGGTAAAATGATAAATTATTCGCTTCACCTTAATATATCTATACTTCCGTGTGCTATTATCACTTCTGGTTCGATTGTAGGATATCAAAATAAATCTTTAGGAATAATTATTGCTTTGATTGGAGGATTCTCATGGTACTTTTCTTTTTATTTTCTTTTCTTTTTATATATTGTGGTAGTTCTTCTCTTTTTTATTGGTTTGTTTATTATTATAAGACCAATTGAACTAGGCAAAATCACTTTTTCACGTCCTAACTATAAAAAAATAAAGATAATTGTATTAATTAGCGCGATTTTAATATTAACATTACCATATCCAATTATAAAATTAATTGATGACCACCCTCAATTCATTACTGATGATTGGATTAATTTAGACAAAATAGCTAGTATTAGTAAGTTTCGATCACAAGCTGGTCATGAATATAATGATATATATGAAAAATTAAGTTCACAAAAACACTATTTTCAACCTAACGTTACTTATGGAGACAGTACCAATCAAATAGAGATATATTCTCCTGTTAATGGGTTTATAACTAATGTTTTTTATGAGGGTGATATTAATGAAGGAAAAATTAGGGGATACCAAGTGTGGATTAGACCTTTTGCTGTGCCAATGTATAAGGTTGTATTATTCCATATCAATCTTGATCCAAACATCATTATTGGAGGATGGGTTTCTTCTGGACAGAAGATTGGATATGCTTCTGTACCAGGAATGACTAATATTGATATTGCAATACATATCTATCTACCACTTCTCGGTGTGAAATATATCAGTTATTTTGAAATAATGAATAATAAAGTGTTTTCTAAATACCAGGCACGAGGAATATCGACACGAGATGAAATGATAATCCCTCTTAGTATAGCTGAGAAATATACAGGATGGGAACAAAATGCGACAAGGGACTGGTTTAATTTAAATCCAATATAACTTAATTTTTCCTTAAGGCTTTAGACCAATTTTAGGGTTAGAACTAAATTTACTATGCTGATATTTTTCAATAGAGATTATTGGTTCAAATTTTGGAATTTTATCTTCTTTAGTTTTTAACCAATTTATTTCTTTTTTGATATCATTTTTAATTTCTTTTTTTCTTAGTATATTGGTGACTCTCAAGCAAATCAAGGTTTTTTTATAGAATTTTAAAGCCTCACCTTTCTTGTTTAATATCGTTAAAACTTTAGCTATATTCCAAAAATATAAAAAATCATCTCTATAGAGCTGGATAGCTCTGAGAAAATTATTATAGGCCATTTTATATTTCTCATTATAAAAAGATTTAATTCCGATATAAAAATAATCTAATGATTTTAATTCAATTAATTTAGAAGAAAAGAAGGGTATTTCATGATATTCATTCTCATTAGCAATTTTTTTTAACTTGTTTATAATTGTCTCTTTTTCATTGGTGTTATATATTAATTTATTGATAATTTTCATTGCAAAAGAATTAATTGAAAAGAATACTAATCTTTGAGTTCCAGGGCTTAATGGTGCTTTTTTCAATGAGTTACATAAAATATTTGAAAAATTAAGTTGAATTAAGAGATCTGTGATTTCATCAATTCGCATTATTTGAATTTGAGAGATGTATTTTCTTGTATCCATAACCCTTAGCAGTAATTTTGCAAATTGGGGGCACTTTGTTAAGCATTCTATAATTATATCAAAAATAATGTCTTTCTTCTTTCTTTTTTTAAATTCATGCATTTTTATTGCAAATAATGTCAATAAATCTTCAAATTGTTTGGTCAAAAATGAGTTAGAAAAATCAAAACAATTATCCGAATTCAATCTTCTACGTATAATTGCTAAAATTTGGAAAATTTCAAAATCATCAAACTTTCCTGGTTTAAAACATTCAAATCTTACTGTTGGAATTGATTCATAATTAATGAATTTGCTTGTTTTAATATTTATAAACCCAATCTTTTTTAATATTTCAATAAATAAAAAAGAAGGAAAGCAAAATTTGTGTTGTAAACCTTTATGAGGGCTACCATAAATCCAGTCTAATACTCGTTTCTTATCTTCGGTATTAGAATTTAAATAATGTTGACAAGCTCTTTCTAAATCTGGAATTTCTATAATAATTTTCCCATTAGGTTTTAAAACGCGAAAAAATTCGCTAAGGGCATATATAGCTTCAAAAAAATTCAAATGCTCAATTACTTGAATTGCTTTAATTTCTTCAATTTTATTCTCATCGAATTCAAGATTTAAAGCAGATATTATTTTATCTGCAATTAAATTTTCATATAAATCTATATTACAATAACCTAACTCAAATTTTTTTCCACAGCCTATATTTAACTTCATTTCTCTTGTTAGGATCTTCTTTTAATAAATTTTTTATCAGCTATTTTTTTGTACCGACGGTAAAAATAATTTTCTTTAACTCTTTAATATTGGTTATCTCTTTCTTTTAAAATCCTTCTTCTTTACAGTAGAATAAAGAGCACCTTGAGGATACACATTTCTGGCAACTACTATACCTAAAATAATCACTATTACTCCAAAAGCAACAATGGCGATAATAAGTAAAACTAAATACAATGTTGGATGTCTTGTGTTATCAAATATAAGTATTTTATTTATCTCTTTTTTACTCAATCCTAAATCTTTTCCTACATTATACAATTGAAAAATATGTTTAAACATTTTTTAGATTCCTCCACTTATTTTAAATTTGGTGTAATGCTTTATATAAATTTTTTAGTTTTGATACTGTTGAATCCAATTTTCCTCTTATTGGCGTTTCCTTATCGTTAAAAAACTTATTTTCAATTGCTCTTAAACAATAAGGTGAATTTTTATATTTCAAAGCATACATTGTTCCTAAACATCCTCCTTTACAATCATTAACGAGGTCACAATTGATGCAATTAGAGATAAGCTTTTTCTTTTCTAATCTTAAATCATTTAAGATTTCTTTTAGGCTCTTCTCTCTAATATTTCCTCGGATAAATTTATCTGGTAATGTTAAGCATCCTTTTATATTTCCATTACTTTGAATGCCTAATACAGATATTCCTGCTTGGCAACCAATCCATGGAGTTAAACCTAAATTTGGTATAAATCTTGAAAAGTATCCCATACAATGAGCTCCAATTACGGGGAGCCTTTTATAAGAATATTTTTTAACATTAATAGCAATGAACAAAGCTAATGTATAAAACTGTTTTTCTGAAATAACTAAATCCCTTGGAAATCTCCCAATTGGAATAGCGATTTGAATTTGCCAAGCAATATTTTGATCTAAAAGAATTTTTTTCAGAATATTTAATTCCTTGAAATTTACCTTACTTACGGTTGTTATAACGCTTATTGGTAATCGATATTTTTTTAATAAATTAATTCCCTCAATAGTCTTTTGAAAGGCTCCTTTTATTCCTCTGAGATAATCATGGGTTTTAGAATTTCCACCATCTAAACTTAGGCATACACAATCTACATCTAACTTTTTTAGCTTTTCGATGTGTTTCTTTAAATTTAATCCATTTGTAACAATAGATAACTCCAAATTATTACTTTTAACTTCATTAGCAAGCTTATACCAATCTTCTCGAATTAATGGTTCTCCACCCATTAATGCAATCCCTTTATACCCACAAGCACGTATCTGTTTGATTAATTTCAAAGCTTCTTCAGTATTTAACTCATCAGAACGAGATTGTCCCGCTCTTGAACCACAATGAATGCACTTGCTATTACATCTTAATGTAATTTCCCAGACAGCAATAGAAGGTTTGACTTTTTGAGTTATTAAAGAGGTTATATTATGCATTGATTTTAATTGGATTCATTTAGCTAATAAAAAAATATTTCAGTTTCTTTAATAAATTTTTTTAGAATCATACTCATAAAAAAAAATATTTTTTTTATAATATCCCTCGATAATAGATTTTTCTATTAAGAGGTTAAAAGATAAGAGGTTAAAAAATATAAAAAAATTTTTTTTTATTATTTTATGTGAATTAATTATTCAATCCCTAATTTAGTGGCATATTTTACTATTAGAAATATTATGAACGCTATTATTATGAAGTTAATAAAAGCTGCGATAAAATTTCCTATATTAAATACTCCAACTTTAATATCTTGAATATTTTCAAAATCAGGGATAAAAATTCCTATTATTGGTGTTATTATATCTTGAGCTAGTGATAAAATTAGGGCATTTACAGCAAGACCGATAATAAATGCCGATGCTAATCCAAGTACCTTATATTTCTTGATGAACTCTAAAAATTCTTGAGCTAAATTCTTTGGTTTTTCTGGTTCTGGTTCAGGTTTAGGAGTAAGAAGTTCCCGAATTTTTTTTAATTCTTCCAACATATCACTTTCTTTGGACATTTTTTTTCACTTTTTTGAGATGCTTAATTTTAGTTTTTATTAATTCTAACTCAATATCAGAATTGTATATTTAGGAATTAATAGAACGATATTTAAAGATTCTCTAAATATATTATAAAATTAATTATACTAAAACCAGAATTGCGTATTAAAAAATTATTTAATTTTGAATTAATTTTAATTAATTATGAGTGAAGATACATTTAATCAATTTAGGGGAGACGTAAATACTGATAAAGTTAAATATATTGCTGATCCCCAATTAAGAAATATTGTTAATGTATCAATAGCATTAGGTAGACCTCTCCTAGTGAAAGGAGAACCTGGAACTGGGAAGACTCTGTTGTCTCATGCTATTGCTGAAGCATTAGGAAAGCGATTAATTATTTGGAACATAAAAAGTACTACAGAAGCAATTGATGGGTGTTATATGTATGATACTGTTCAACGTCTGAACGATAGTAGATTTGGCTGTGAAGATCGAAATGTAGATAACATAAAAGATTATATCACCTTGGGACCTTTAGGAGAAGCGTTTGTTTCTGATGAGCAAGTAGTTTTATTAATAGACGAAATTGATAAAGCGGATATTGAATTCCCAAACGATCTCCTACAAGAACTTGATGTTATGGAATTCTACATTAAAGAAATTAAGGAATTCATAAAAGCAAAAACACGACCTATTGTGGTTATCACCTCTAATAATGAGAAGGAACTTCCTGATGCGTTTTTAAGAAGATGTGTATTTCACTGGATAGAATTTCCTTCCAAAGATTTTATGGCAGATATCTGTAAATTACATTACCCTGACTTAAAGCAGAACTTATTAGATCAATGTCTTAAACATTTCTATGCTTTAAGAGCAATAACAAAACTTAGAAAGATGCCTTCAACTTCAGAACTCCTTGACTGGATTGGTGTTCTTTTGAAAAGTGGAATAACTGTTGATGAATTACAGAAGCAAATTCCATTTTTAGGAGTACTAATAAAGAAAGAAAAGGATTATGAAGTTGTCCTCGATAAAATTAAATTTCCTACTTAGGAAATAAAGTTGAATTTCAAATCTTATTTTTATAAGTCTATCAAGAACTCCAGATAGAATTTTTAATAATATCTAGATTCCCTTGTAAATAGTTCTACATTTACATTATTGATAGGATCTATTTAATATCAGATAAAATATTAAGCTTTTAAATTTAGGTTTCATAATTTCGCTTAATCTTGAAAAACCACATTACTAATAAAAATAAAATAATTATAATTTGTTATACCTAAATTTATATAGTAAGATTGATTTCTTTCTTTAGAAGACTCTGAATTAAGGTGAAAAAGAAATTGCATACTTCACTAATTAAATGTTTAACGGAATGTAATAAAGGTGAAGTGGTTACAGTTGTAAATGTAAATGCTGGTTATAATGCTAAAAGGCGTCTTGCTAACTTAGGAATTGTTCCTGGGGTGAAAATAGTAAAGAAGCAATCTGCTCCCTTAAGAGGACCGCTTGAAGTAATAGTAAAAGGGTCTTCACTTGTAATCGGAAGAGGTTTAGCAACAAAAATCATAGTTAGATGTAATGAAAATTGTAAAATCTAGTCACTTCAAGATTCTTCTTTTGAAGTATATAATATACTCGAGACTAAATTATGAGCTGTCATTTACCCAAGAAACCAAAACATAAAAGTAGACATAAATATAAGAAATCAATCAATATAGCGTTAGCTGGTAATCCAAATGTGGGTAAATCAGTGATATTTAATCAGTTGACAGGTCTTTCACAGACAATTGGTAATTGGCCAGGAAAAACAGTTGAAAAAATGGAAGGATATTTGGATTTTCTCGGTTACCATTTTAACATTGTTGATCTACCAGGTATTTATTCATTGTCAACATACAGTATTGAAGAAATAGTAAGTAGAGAGTATATAGTTTCTGAAGAAGTTGATTTAATAATAAATGTAATCGATGCTACAAATTTGGAACGCAATTTATTTTTCACATTCCAACTTTTAGAATTAAATGTTCCAATGATTCTTGCTATTAATCAAATGGATGTTTTACACAAGAGAAATATAGATATTGATTTTGAGAAACTAGAACAATTGTTTAAGATACCAGTTCTCCCCCTAGTTGCTATCCACGGAGTTGGAGTGCATCAAATTCTTGAAGAAGCAATAGAAATGGTAGGCTATCGTCATCCTCATTTACATCATAGAGAAAGTATGAGTGTAGGAGGTAAGCATCATTCACACCGCCATTTTCGGAAAGACTATCAGTATAAAAAGGTGAAATCCTGGTCATTATTAAAAAATGAATTCGAATTTCCTGATTTATCCCCTATCCTTTCTTTTGGAAAAGAAGTAGAAATAAAAATTACAGAAATTATTTCTAATATTAAAGATGATCAATTCATTACTACTAATTCTCATTATCCTTTAAGATTTTTAGCAATAAAGCTTTTAGAAAATGATGAAGAAATTAAGCAGTTATTTGTAAATGATGAACAATCATCTAAAATCATTCAAATAGCTGAAAATCTACGAAACGAGCTTGAAGAGATTCATGGGGAAGATATTAGTACCATAATCTCTTCGGAAATTTATAATAACATTAATAAGATAACACAACAGGTGTTATTAGTAAAATCGGGAAAACAGGCTAAGAAAATATCATTAGCTGATAAAATAGATCATCTTACTACTCATTCTATTTGGGGATACATAATATTAATCCTTGTACTAATTGGCATCTATATGTTTACTTTTTCAATTGGAAATTTTTTAGGTAGATTATTTGATGAATGGTATGGCTTTTGGAGTGAAGACATTTATGAATTTTTTGGTGAAAAACCGTTATTAGTAAAAATTTTCTGGGATGGAGGGATAGGGGGATTAATCGGAGCCATTGGAGGTGTACTAGTTTATGTTATCCCCTTTTTCTTAATAATTGAAATTTTACAGGATTCAGGATATTTACCTAGAGCAGCATTTTTAATGGATAGAGTAATGCATTCAATTGGTGTTCATGGAAAAACTATAATTCCGATGATCCTAGGTTTTGGTTGTAATGTACCTGCTTGTGCTGGATGTAGAATTATGGAAACTGAGCGTGAAAAAAAGATATCAATTGTGTTAACTTCACTTATTCCATGTGCTGCAACAATGACAGTTGTTATGGGATTAGTAGGGCGATATTTAGGTTTTGGATGGGTTGTTTTTTTATTTGTAATTAATTTTTCTGTGATATTAATTGTAGGTAGGATTCTAAATAAAATTATGCCCGGAGCTTGTACAGAATTAATCATGGAAATGCATGA
>JBHLKV010000076.1:0-12290 GCA_048886305.1 Candidatus Hodarchaeota archaeon | reverse complement strand
TGATTAGCTTCTCCTTCGATTTGCTCAACAAAATAATTTATCAAAACATAATGATATTCGATTTTATTATTATTTGTTAGTAGTATCAAAAAATAAAAAATGGTTATTTACGAATCATAAGAGCATATTTGTTCTACATAAAAATATAAATATAATGAAAGTAAATCTAATTTCAACACATCTTTTTATATAGTTTCGAATTTATAAAAAAAGCGAAAAATAAAATGCATAATTTAAAGTCAAATAAACTAAGCAAACCAATTTTAGTCATTATTTTGATTTCTATTCAAATCTCCTTTCCTTTCACAGCTAGTATAATATATTTACAAGGAATAGAAGGAAAAGAATCTAATTTACAAGAATTTGGGCTAAATAAATTGCAGTTTGATTCCGGATCTCTTATTAAATGGGAAGATCTAATATCAAAAGCTGATCAAAATCAAAATGGAATTGATGATACATTTGAAGTTAGGTTAACGAAATTATCTGAATGTAAAATTATTGAAAGAGATGGAAGTAATTCTGGTAAGAATACTATGTTTGATGATATCCTCGGAATAACAGCTGGAGAATCAGAAAAAATCACTGTTGATAATATTCCCATAATAATTTCTTTTCCTATAGGTGATTTTGATTTTTCTATGCTTCTTTTTGAAGAATTGGGAGGAAAAATAAAGTCAGTATACAAAACAGCTATCAATGGATTCGCTGGTAGTATTAGTTATGAAGCATTAATTGATTTTTATACACAGTTACAGCATAATAGCATTACATTTTTGGTTCAGGAGGATAAAATATACCAAGCACACTTGTATTATACCGGTAGGAATATGAATCTAAGACCCTATGTCTGGAATACACTTTCTTATGATGGAGATGAATATAGTTCAATTGCAATTATTGATACTGGAATAGATGATTCTCACAATTTTTTCAGTCCAGGATATTCAGCTGGTAATTTTAATTATAAAATAGTTGGATGGAGAGATGAGGTTAACAGTTTAGCTTCCCCTTATGATGATAATGGTCATGGATCTCATTGTGGTGGAATTGCATCAGGAGAGGGAAACCCCAATTATGATGGGACTGGGCGTTCAGTTGCCACAACCGGTTATACATTTGATTATACAGGATATGATGCTTACGAGGGTCAATATTTATTTGATTGGACAAGATTCAATGTTACCGATCCTGGTTTAATAGAACTTTTCTGTGAGTTTGATGATTACACTCCAGGTTCTGATGATGTTGATTTTGGAGTTTATCTTTACTATGGAACTACAGTTGTAGACTCGTATTATGGAAGTTCTGATTCATGGACTCAGACACTTTCGTATACTGCAACAGGCAGTTCACTTGGAATGTACTCTTTTCAATTTGTTTTGGATCTTGTAGATAATACAGGTGATGGTTATGTAAGTGATTTTAGTATAGATTTCAGAAGTGAGATTCATTGGCCTTTTGATCCACCCCAGTTTGGTGCTGGAGATCAATGGAAAGGAGTAGCCCCTGATACTCATCTAGTTGGAGTGAAAGTCTTGGACGAGTATGGATCAGGATGGACTTCAGATATTGTAGATGGGATAAATTGGGTAATAATTAACAAATTAACCTATAATATCACCACTATGTCTTTAAGTCTTGGAGGTGATCCTGCTGATGTTGCCTTGATTAATGCCGTAAATAATGCCGTTGATAATGGAATTGTTACAGTAGTATCCGCAGGAAATGATGGGCCAGGATCCAATAATATTGGATCTCCAGGTGATGCTGATAATGTTATAACAGTTGCCGCAATGAGTATAAACGATCAAATAACTGATTATAGCAGCGAAGGTGGTCCGTCCTATACAGGTATTACTCTTAAGCCTGATATAACTGCTCCAGGGGGAAGTTTTAACAATTTGCAGATGTTCTCAACTGATACGAATGATAATGATGCATTCCCTAATCCCTATCCTAACCCTGCTACTACTTATCCTACAGACGTATATGCAAATGATATGGATGGGGCACAGGGAACTTCAATGTCCGCTCCTGCTGTTGCCGGGGCTTCAAATCTACTAATTGAAGCTATGGGTGGCCATGAAAGTTGGGGATACACTGCTACTGAAGCGAAAAGGGTCAAAGCATTGTTATTAATGTCTGCTACAGAAACCTATCCATTATTAAGAGAGTTGTATGGTGTTTTAGATTCTCCGGGACTTAATCGTGGAAGTAAGGATGTACATGAAGGTTATGGAAGAATTAATGTTGATGTTGCTATAGAAGCGTATACTCAAGAACTAACAGCAGATTCATCTATAAATGCTTTGATAGCTAGTAGTTCTATTGATTCATTCAAAAGACACGGCTTAGGATGTTATGTTAATCTTACAAGTGGGCAAAGCTATTCATATGTCTTGGATGTTCCAAGTGGTGCTGATTTTGATTTACATTTATATTCAAATGATCCTTCTTCTATAGGAGAGCCTATTATGGTTGCTTCAAGTACTCATTCTAGTCTGGGAAGGCAGGAAAGCATATCATATACTGCTGCTAGTACAGGTAAGTATTATTTGATCGCAAAAGCAATTTCTGGTGAAGGAATGGCAGTTATAAGAATCCCATCAAAAAAGAAGGAAAAAGTTATTCCAGGATATAATCTGTACCTCATAATCGGTATAATAAGTGTTATTTCTATGTTGATACTTAAAATAAGAACTAAAAACAGTCTGGTTCAATAATTATTATTTTTTTTTTTTTTTACTTGTAATCTTTAGATCTAGAAAAGACATTTTTAAGTATAACCAATCTTTAATTGTTTCAATAGCTCTATCAAAGAATCTGTTAGTTTATAATTTTTTAATTCTTCAAAGGGAACAAATTTTGCCTTTAAAGCATCATCAGCGGCTCTAGGGGATTGATTAGCTTCTCCCTCAATTTGTTCAACAAAAAAATTTATCAAAACATAGTGATATTCAATTTCTCCACTCTCATCATACATAATTTTATCAATGATCCCTGCTAATTTTGAAACCTTCACTTTAAAACCGGTTTCTTCGAAACCTTCTCTCTCAGCAGCTGACTTTACTTTTTCACCAAGATCTAAATGACCCCCTGGAATTGACCAAGATCCTGCATCTGGATCAAATTTTCTCTTAACTAATAATAAGGTATTATTTCGAATAAGAAGAACACCAACTCCAATATGAGGTCGTACTGGATATTTTCTCGTATCAAATGCAGTTAATTTTTCTCTATCTACCAAATATTTTCACGCATTTTTAGTCATTAAGTATTATTAGATTTGAACGATTATAAAGATTAAAGATAACTTTTTCTTTAATAGTGAACAATTTGGTACGCCCACGGTATTGGCCAGAAGGAGGACAACCTCATAGAACAGAACCTTTTACTTGGATTGTTAAAGGTAAATTAGCGGTTTCTTGGTGGCCTGATTCTAAGTTAATTGAGAGATATAAAAAGGAAGGAATAACAGTAATAATCAATTGTTCTGAATTTGATAATCGAAAGGATCTACCTGAAGATTTCGCCTATTTTCATATAAATATACCTGATTATGGGACTCCAACAGATGCTCAATTAGAAAGATTTTTCAATATTACTAATAAACATGGAGTTAATGGGGAAGTAATAGTAGTTCATTGTGTAGCGGGTTGTGGGAGAACGGGTATAATGGTTGTAGCATGGGCAGCTCATAATGGATATATTCCTGATGATATTGATCCAGTGAATTGGATTCGTAGATTAAGGCCATGTAGTTTAGAAACAAGAGAACAAATGAATCTGGCCCGTAAAATAGCTAATAAATATAAAAAAAAATTATAATTTTATTATTATTTGTTAGAAATATCAAAAAATAATAAATGTTAATTTCAAGGCAGAAAGCCTTTTTTATTCTACATAAAAGTATAAATATAATGAAAGCAAATCTAATTTCAATACATCTTTTTATTTATAAAAAAGGCGAAAAATACCATGTATGATTTAAATAAGCTAAACAAACCAACCTTATTCTTTATTTTAATTTCCATTCAAATCTTCTATCCAACCGCAGCAATAATACATTTACAAGGAGCAGAAGAAAAAGAATCTAATTTACAAGGAATTAGGATTAGTGAATTAGAATTTGATTCCGATACACTTACAAAATGGAAAGAACAGATATCAAAAGTTGATCAAAATCAAAATGGGATTGATGATAGCTTTGAAGATAGATTAACACAATTATATGAATTCAAAAGTATTGAACGTGATGGTGATAATATAAATAAGAATAATATGGTTGATGATATCCTTGGAATAAATGCTCGAAAAACAGAAAAAATCACGGTAGACAAAATACCTATAATTGTTGTTTTTCCTCAAGGAAACTTTGATTTTTGCAAGCTTCTATTTGAAAAATTAGGAGGAGAAATAAAGTCAATTTATAAGGCAGCTATAAATGGTTTCGCAGGGAGTATTAGTTATGATGCTTTATTTGAATTTTGTTCTCAGGTAAGGCAGAGAAGTATTCCCTTTTTCGTTGAAGAAGATAGAATATACAAGGCCCAATTGTACTATACTGGTAGAAACATGAATCTAAGACCCTATGTCTGGAATACTCTTTCTTACGACGGAGATGAATATAGTTCAATCGCAATAATTGACACTGGAATAGATGATTCTCATAATTTTTTCAGCCCAGGATATTCATCTGGTGATTTTGATTACAAAATAGTTGGGTGGAGAGACGAGATTAACGGTTTAACTTCACCTTATGATGACAATGGTCACGGATCTCATTGTTCGGGAATAGCATCTGGAGAAGGAGGCCTCAATTACGATGGAAATGGGCGTACTGTTGCCACGACGGCTTATCCATTTGATTATACAGGATACTATGCTAGTGAAGGACAATATCTTTTTGATTGGACAAGATTCAATGTTACCGATCCAGGTTTAATAGAACTTTTCTGTGAATTTGATGACTATACGCCAGGTCCTGATGATGTTGATTTTTGGGTTTATCTCTACTATGAAAATACATTAGTAGACTCGTATATTGGAACTTCTGATTCTTGGTCCCACACACTTTCATATACAGCAACAAGCAGCTCACTTGGAATGTATTCTTTTAAATTTGTCATGGATCTAATAGATCATACGGGTGATTATGATGTTGATGATTTTAATATAAGATTCAGAACTGAGATTCATTGGCCTTTTGATCCACCTCAGTTTGGAAGTGGGGATCCATGGAAAGGTGTGGCCTCTGATGCTCATCTAGTTGGAGTAAAGGTAATGAATCAGTATGGTTATGGAGATAGTTCAGATATAATAGCTGGAATAAATTGGGTGATCACTAACAAGGAAGCCTATAATATCACCACTATGTCGTTAAGTCTTGGAAGTGAATACAGTGATATCCCATTGATTAATGCTGTAAATAATGCTGTCGATGAAGGAATCGTAACAGTAGCCTCCGCAGGAAACAGTGGTCCTGGAACAGATTATATCGGTTCTCCGGGAGATGCTGACAATGTAATAACCGTTGCAGCAATGAATGTAAATGATCAAATAACTGATTATAGCAGCCAAGGTAGTTCTTCTAAACCTGATATTACTGCTCCTGGAGGAAGTTTTTACAATTTGCAGATGTTTTCTACGGATACGAATGATAATGATGCATTTCCTGTCCCTATTCCTAACCCTGTCATTGCCTATCCTACAGATGCATATGCAAATGATATGCAAGGCGCACAGGGAACTTCCATGTCTGCGCCTGCCGTAGCAGGGGCTTCAAATCTACTAATTGAAGCTATGGGTGGTCATGAAAATTGGAATTATACTGCTACTGAGGCGAAAAGAGTCAAAGCATTGTTATTAATGTCTGCTACAGAAACCTATCCGTTAATAAGAGAACAATATAGCGGTTCATATTCCCCAGAACTTAATCGTGGCAGTAGGGATAGACACGAAGGTTATGGTAGACTCAATGTAGATGTTGCAATAGAAGCCTATACTCAGCAATTAACTTTAGGCTCTTCCACAAATGCTTGGTTAACTAGCAGTGCTATTAATCCATTTAATAAACACGGCTTAGGGTGTCATGTTAATCTTATTAATGGTCAAAAGTATATTTTCACTTTAGATGTTCCAAGCGGAGCTGATTTCGATTTACATTTATACTCTAATGATCCTTCTTCAATTGGAGACCCTACTATGGTTGCCTCAAGCACACAATCTGGTTTGGGAACGCAGGAAGTTATAATTTATACTGCTGCAAGTACAGGTAAATATTATTTAATCGCAAAAGTAATTTCTGGAGAAGGATTGGCAGAAATCGCTTATCCCATTATTGAACATGATTTAGGTGTTCAATTAGAAGTTCCAACCGATCCTGAGCGTTTTTCTACTTATATGGTCAATGCAACTGTATTCAATGCTGGTATGAATGATGAGACTAATGTTAACCTGTTTTTATTTCTTAATGGTGCACTTGTAGATTCTATTACTATTCCAACTCTTCTTGTTGGAGCGAGTGAAACAATTAATTATGTATGGACTCCAATGAATTATGGGAAACATAATTTTACTACCTATACTCCAATTGTATCTGGAGAACCAATCATATTTAATAATAGTGTAACTGAACTAATAACAATCTGGATGAATTATACAATGATCCTTGGAGTTCCGTATTTTTGGGTGGATGCTACTGATGGAACATCAGTCTGGGTAGGTAATGATGGATATGAGGAATTATCCTTACCTTTTGATTTTCAATTTTACAATGAAACCTTTTCAACTATATATGTAAGCGAAAATGGATATCTCAGTTTTGTAGATACAACACCTGATGAGTATTGGGAAGATCCATTTCCCTCGTCAGTTCTCGAATATTCATATATGATTGCACCATTTTGGGACGATATAGATACCTATTTTGTTTACTTAAAATCATTTGATCACTATTGGGTCGCAGAGTGGGAGAATGTTGATCATGATGATGGCCCTAATGTTGGCAGTTTTGAAGTAATTTTATATGATAATGGAGATATCATCTTTAACTATGATAATATTAACTATGTGGCAGATGGATATACTTGTGGATTAAATTTTGGACTGGATACAAGATATTATAATTATTATCAAGGATTAACCGCTTTAACTGATAACTTTTCAATTAAATTTACTTTACCTGATTCTCTCACGGTTAGAACACCTCAGAGTTCTAGTTCTTGGGAAAAAGGCTCTTCTTATAATATCTATTGGAACTCAACAGGCACTATTTCGGATGTAAAGATCGAACTCTATATGGGTGGTGTATTTGAAAGGGAAATTATTTCTAGTACAAGCAACGATGGTGTATATTCCTGGACTATTCCATCAGATCTAGATGATTCTACTCAATATCAAATAAAAATTATAGACATTTCTAATCCCCTTATCAATGATTTCAGTGAATTTTTTGAAATAAAAAGTCCATCAAAGAAAAAGGAGACAGTAATTCCAGGATACAATCATTATATTTTAATTGGGATATTATGTATCATTTCTACACTTATCGTAAAACTAAAAATCACAAAAAGAAACAAGAATTAAAACAATTTAATAAAATCAATTTTTTTTTTAGTTTTTATTATCTATATCTAAAAATAGTAAAGCTAAAGATTGGTCTTTAATTATAATTTTCTATAATGTAAAGTATATAAGATATAACTTTAATTATATATATGAAAAATTAGAATTTATTTCAATTTTAAAACCATAACTATTTATATTTAAACTAACAGTAAGTTCAGAGAGTAAATGCAGAAATCAGATTATGTTTATATAATTATCGATAATATTATGGTATATAACATAAATCTTCCTACTGATTTCGAAGGAAATAAAATAAATGAGCATCTCAGTAAATATGATGAAAAACATCTGAAAATTGTAGCTGGTTTTAACAAAAACTTCTTGGAACACTTCTTAATTATATCAAAAGGTAAGAGTTCAACAGATCTTGATGAAGTACTTAAAAAAATGGACAAAATTTCATTAATGATTGGTCCTACAGGAAACTTACATTATTTATCTTCGAATCAAATTCAATATATTCTTACTAAACTTGGATCGATGAAAATAAATGAAATAAAGGAAGCAAACATTAGTAAAATAGCTGATGAGCAGTTACAGAAAGAATTTGGACCAAATTATAACGCTTCATCAGCATTGGAAAATCAACTCGCAAGTGCTGCATTTTATTTATCAAATTTAGGATATTCATATCAAGAAATTGAAGATAAATTTAGAGAAGTAAGACAAGATCCTTTAATGCTAGATAATCTATTTACACTCCCTCCAAAGGAAATCTATAATATGCCTCCTGAACTTCAACAAGAAAGTCCCGGTCCCTCTGGTTCACAAAATAATATAAGTTCTCAAGATGTACCTGCTATTGATAGTCCACAAATGCAAAATGTAATTGCACACCATATTGAATCAATTGAACATGATATAACTGGTGAAAGAGCACAAAAAGTTGAGGAAATACTACAGCTCATAAAAGATCATATCAAAGAGAAAATGACTGATTATTATGAAAGAGTTTTTAAGCAAATACATCCTGATAGATTAAACCGGGCATATAAGATGCTAAAAGATACAAAAAGAAAATCAAAAAGAATGGATCTTCTTTTGGATTGGTTCTTTTGCTCAACCCTTTTATCTAAAATTGAATTAAAAGTAGAACACTGGCAAGTTTCTTCCTCAGCAGGTCATGGAAATGCGGGGGTTTATACAGCAGGAATTAACTTTGGGAGATATGATCAAATCATAAGGGATTTTCCTGATGGTAAATTAACAAAAGTCATTCATGTAGCAAGGAGAATATTACAAAATCCTACTAAAAAAGCGATCCAAAAGCTTGGACAAGATTTAATTGCTGAAACTGGTTTTGATGAACATCTATACTTCACAGACTAATTTTCTGTTAAAAATTGTTAAAAAATTCAACCTTTTTTTATATTCAATCATCGAAATGAGTTTAATATTTGACACAATTTTTTATGTATTAATGTATTATTAATTATATTGGGATTAAATCTAGACCTACAAGATTAGAGAGTAACAATTATGAGTTTAAGTTTTGAAGATCTGAGATCTATTATAAGTTCTGGAAAAAAGACGCAATTTGCCAAAGCTATGTATGAGGTATTAAAGGAAAAACAATATAATCTGGCAGATTTTTATGATCTCTATGGTAAATTGATTAGAGAAGATACTAATTTTACAATGGGCGAATCCTATATTCAATTTAGATGGAAATATGCAGAAAAAATACTTTCATTAGATAAATTAATGGAAATGGATAGGATTCTAATGGAAAATTATGCGTTAAGTAAATATGAACCCATAGAATTTTGTTTTTCAGGACAGATTATTAGATCTTTTGCTACAGCAGTTATTACTTTTTCAGGTATCGTATATTTCACTAAATTAAGAGTAATAGGAGTGGGATTTACTGCAAGAAGAAGTATAGACCCTGTAACGGCTGTTGTAGGAGTAGTATCACCTCCGGCCTCTGGAGCATTAGATAAAACATTCAGAAGCACAATGCAAAAAACATTGGGTGATGATTTTTCGGAAACAGAATTTGTTAAGTTCGACCACATTTTTCCCATAAATAAACCATACGATATTAAAAGAAGGAAGAATGCTATAGATTTCACTAGTGATATTGAATATGAAAAGAAAGGAAAAACAAAAAAGAAAAAACTAAATCTTAGAATAATACCTCTAAAAGAAAAACAAGAAGATAAAAACGCTTTTGAGACAAGAAAAGAAGAACTTCTACAAAAAATTGAATCCTTTCTATTATCATTCTAATATTAAGATCTCTAGAACCTTTAACAATGATTAAATCAAAAAAATTTATAATCTCTAACATCAATTTATCAATTAAAATTGTTTTTTATAATCAAATAGTTGAATTTTAAAATGAGTAAGGAACTAGAAATTTATCAGGAATATGGAAAAAAAATTGAGGAATATTTAAGACCTTCTACTTATCCAATAGCAATAAAATTGATCAAAAGTGAAGAAGAAATTCCTCCAAGTAGTAGAAGACCTAAATCAAACTTAAAATTAAGAAATTATTTATGCCAAAACTTTCTTATGAGTCGATCTTATGGTTGGACAGTGGCAGTCACAGCTGAGGATTGCGCCTGCCCAATGGTTAGAGGGATTTTTGGCTGGGACCCTAGGACGGAGGCTGGACTTAATTTGTTGCATCAATTCTTCATTGGTCGGTATGCAAAGAATCTCGAAATTTCAAAAACATTTGAGAAGCATATAAATTTTTTAAACGATGATTTTATTGGTCTTGTTATATCCCCATTAACTCGAACTAAAATTGAACCTGATGTAGTTCAAATTTATGGTTTACCAGCTCAAATAATGCGTTTAATCCATGGTTATCTTTTTTTTCAAGGAGAAATTCTTGAATTCACGTCTTCAGGAAGACAGGCTTCTTGTAATGAAGGAATAGCTAAAACTTTCTTGACTGATCAACCTCAGTTAGTGATCTTAGGAAATGGGGATAGAGTGTGGGGTGGTGCTGAAGATTCAGAGCTGATGTTTTCTATTCCAAAAAGTAAGTTGGAACTTATTGTAAACGGTTTAGAAGCATCTCATAAAGGGGGAATAAGATACCCAATACCAAAATTTATGAATTACACACCAGACATTTTAGCAGGTTTTACAAGAAGGCCTAAAAAAAGAGATAAAAAGCAATAAATTAGCCGAGGAAGATTAAATATTTATTTAAACTCTTTTTTATATACTGTTTTACCTCGAATAATCGTCTCAAGAACCTGAATATCTCTAATTTTACCTATTGGGACTTCAAGAGGATTTATATCTAATATGACTAAATCAGCTAATTTTCCGACTTCTATACTTCCCTTTAAATCATCTTCAAATGATGCATAAGCACCATTGATCGTATATGCTTTTAAAGCTTCTTTCATTGTTATACATTCATCTGGAACAAAACCATTGCGAGTTACAAGACAGTGAAGACCTAGAATAGGATCAGGATTTTCAACAGGACAATCAGAACCAGCAGCAAGAATCACTCCAGCATCTACTATAGATTTGAAAGGATATGTATTATTACATCTTTCTTTTCCTAATCTTTTTTCAAGCCAGTTAGTTTCTGAATGAATAAACGGTGGTTGACATGATGCTATTATTCCATACTCTTTCATATCTTTTATTATATCTTCTGTCAATATGGAGGCATGTTCGATTCGGTGTCTATGATTTTCCCGAGGGAATTCCTTTAAAAGTTTTTTATATAAATTCACTACAATTCTGTTAGCTTCATCACCAATTGCATGAATTGCTATTTGAAATCCTAGATTATGAGCAATTTTCATTCGTTCATATAGCTCATCTTGATTTATTACACCATATCCACGATTTTCGGGTTGATCTGAATAAGCATCATGCATAAGAGCTGTAGATGCTCCCAATGCACCATCCATCCAAGCTTTAATACACCCCACTTTAAATTTACCATCTCTTTTAGCTTCATCCAATGGTGGCTTTTTGAGTTTTTTTAGTCTTTTTGGATTTGCTGTAAAGACGATGCTATAATAATTCTGTAAAATATTTTCTCGTATTGTTCTTAAAATAGGAATGGCAATTCCACCTAAATTTGAGACTCCTCCCTTTCTATCCAGTTCAATTACTCCATGAATTGAGGTTATTCCTTTTGCTGCCAAACCTCCAAAAAATTCTGAAGCTATTTCTTTAATTGTATCCGAATCTGGGAGTGTAATAATTGATAATATCAAATTTGTTGCATTTTCTGTTAAAATACCTGTTGACTCACCTTTCTCATTTCGTTGGATTTCCCCCCCTTCGGGTGATACTGTATTATTATTGATTCCTACCAATTCTAATGCTTTACTATTGGCTACTCCTAAATGAACATCATGGTGAAAAATAAATACAGGATTGTTAGGACTTACTTGATCTAAATCCCATCGTGTAGGTAATACAGGATTGTCAAATCTTTGTTCATCTAGTTTAAATCCTAAAATTAATTCATTAGGATTTTTATTTTTAATAAGTTCCTCTAAAAAATGTAACAATTCCTTTAAACTTCTTATTTTAGAAAAGTCAGGATATAGAAATAAAAATAAAGCTCCAATTGCATGCAGATGACAATCTATAAATCCAGGAAGGAGAGTTTTTCCTTTTAAATCTACTAATTCAAAATTTTCTTTTACATTTGTTTGAATATC
>JBHLKV010000075.1:0-12419 GCA_048886305.1 Candidatus Hodarchaeota archaeon | reverse complement strand
ATCTCTTTAGCTAATCTAACCATGCGTTTGACTAATTGAACATTACCTTCAGCAAGTTCTCCTTTTCTATAGTAAATAGTGTCTTCAAGACCAGTTCTAATATTACCCCCCATACACATGGCAATTATCGTAGTTCTTAAGTTAAACTTCCCTACAGTTACCACTTGCCAGGTAGAACCTTCTGGGATTTGATCAACCATGTGAATTAAATTTGAAACTGTAGCAGGAGCCCCTCCTTTGATTCCCAAAACAATACTAAAATGTAATGGAGGTTCTAATAATCCTGTATCTACAAATTCCAATACGTTGGCAATATGGCTTGAATCATAAACTTCAATCTCAATACCAAAACCTTTTTTCTTACATCTTTTCACATATTTCCTATTAAAATCTTTAGGGTTACTAAATAATGCACCTCCATAAGGAGTTCTAAACTCAAAAGACCCAGCATTAATGGTGTGCATTTCTGGTGGGGGATCAATATTTAGTAGATTTAATCGTTCTTCCAAGGTGGGCTGTACTATTTCTGCAGAGACTCTCCTTTTACCTGATCTTGTAATATATTCATGTTCTACTAATCGAGCGCCTATCCCATTCCCAATTTGTCTAATAACAGGGCACTTCTCGCCAATCAATTTAACAGTTTTATTATAATATTTTAAATCCGCTGTATTTTGCCCATCATCACCACGTACATGAATATGAACAATAGCAGCTCCTGCTTCATAACATTCAAGGGCGGTTTGAGCTTGCTCTTCAGCAGTTATAGGTAAACTTGGATTTGCCCATTTTCCATGAATTCCACCAGTTATTGCTGCTGTAATTATAACTTTTTCTTCTGTCAGAATATTTGGCTTAATGTTAATTACCTCTTTATTATCATATATCATTTTTAATTATGCTTTATTTAGAAATATTTAGAAATATTTATGTTAAATATTATCAATCATTATAATGGTAAAGATAATGAAACTTTTAGAAGGAAAGAATGTCTTAATAACTGGGGGAGGAAGAGGTATTGGTAGAGCCATAGCTCTTGAATTTGCAAGAAACGGAGCACATATTGCTGTGACTGCTTTAGAAAAAGATGAATTGGAGCAAACTGTAAATGACATTAAAAAATTTAATGTAGAAGCATTATCTATCCCTGCAGATCTTACTAATATAGCTGGTGCAAAATCAGTTGTAGAAACATATTTTAAGCACTTTAATAAGATTGATATTTTAATAACTAATGCGGGAATGTCTTACTATTGTCCAATGATCGAAGTTTCTCTTGATAAAGTCGTAAAATTATTTAATTTAAACCTTATTGCCTACTATGCTATGATTAAGCTAATTCTTCCAAAAATGATTGAAAATGGGGAGGGAAAGATAATAATGACCGCCTCTGTACATGGAAATATATTTTTTAATCCAAATCAAGTTGCATATTCAGCAGCAAAAGCAGGTGTGACAGCCATGGGCAAATGTCTTGATGCAGAGTTAAATCCATATAATATACAAGTAAATGTGGTATTACCAGGAGCAATTAAAACTAAATTATCCGAAGATAGTGCCAAAAGAGGACAAATTACACCTAAACTAATACCCCCCGAGGCTATATCGCCTATTTATCTGTTTCTTGCTAGTGATTTATCTAGCCAAAAATATAGAGGAAAGATTATCAACCAAATGATCTTGTTTGAACTTTTGCCTAAACTAAAGAGTGCTATTACCAATAAATCATTTGATATTAAAGAATTAACTAAAGATATGAAAGAAAAACTTAGGAAGAATATGTATGGATTACTAAGAAAAAATCAAGATTTAATAGATTTTTTATTAAAATATCAAAAATGAAATTCCTAAAAAGAAGTTGATTAAAAATTGACTCTTAAAATTGAAAGTATAGAATTAACTCCACTCTTTGTACCATTTAAAGGACCTGTGAAACATGTTATGCAATCAGGAGAGGGAGGGCTTGGAATGGCAATAAAAGCAGAAGAACCATGGTTAGGTGGTGATTTTGTAATCTGTAGACTTATTTGTAATGATGGTAATATTGGATTGGGTGAATCATTTGTTTGGTTACCTGAAAGTGGGACCACTCCATTTCAAATTATAGATTCTATAAAAAGTGGTTTGGCAACTTATGTAATTGGTGAAAGTCCATTTAATATTGAAAGAATAAATCAAAGAATGGATAATAATGTCGCTAGAAGTGAAGCTGCAAAAGGATTATTAGATCTAGCATGTTACGATCTAATGGGACACATTAAAGAACTTCCAGCATATACTTTAATGGGCAGAGATTTTGTTGATAAAATCCCACTTGCAGCACTTATTCCACTTACAAGTCCACTACTTATGAAGGGAATAGTAAAGAGTTATTATAGGAAGGGTTATCGTACTTTTAGATTAAAGCTTGGTAATACTATTAAAGAGGATATAGAGATTGTAGAAACAATTCGTAAAGCATTAGGTGGCGAGATTAGGATACGAGTAGACTATAATCAAGCATATGATCCTCCAGAGGCTATCCATGCTATTAAGGCAATTGAATCCTTCCAGATTGATTTCGCTGAGCAACCAGTTGGAGCTGATGACTATTTAGGAATGGCATTTGTTCAAAAACATGTTACTACACCATTAATGGCTCATGAAGGATTTTTTTCATTAAAAGATTTTATAGTACTTGTCGAGCTAAAGGCCATTGGAGTACTTGGTATTAATTCAGAACGCCCAGGAGGAGTAAGTAATGCGTTAAAAGCATTAGATTATGCAAAAAGTAAGGATATTGGAGTTGTTCTACATAACCAACCACTTGGTATAGCATCGGCAATGCATATCCATTTTCACGTAGCGAATTATACTTCAATCAACTATGCTACAGAATTATTTGGTCAAGAAATGCTAGAAGATGATTTAATTTCCACACCTATTGACTATAGCAATGGCTTTGCTAAAATTCCTGACGGTCCTGGCTGGGGTATTAAATTGGATGAAAAAGCATTAAAAAAATATGCAACTGAGGAAACTATTGTTATTGAAAAATAAATTATAAAGTCTTTATACCTTTTTATAGTACTTTACTCAATTATAATTATGAGTAATCGTAAAAGTTATTCTACCGCAATTCATACATCTTACGGTATGGGAGGATTCTTGGACAATTTTTTAACGGCAGCATTTACCATAAGGGTTATTGGTTTTTATGAAGATGAAATCCTCCTTCCTATAATCCTAATTGGAGTTGCTTACATATTATACGGAATTTGGAATATGTTTAATGATCCGATTACAGGTTATCTTTCTGATCGTAAGACACGATTTATAACAAGATGGGGGAGAAGATATCCTTGGTTTGTCATTGCCTTTGCTCCATATACCTTGTTTTATCTTTTAATTTTTACAGTTCCTAGCTCTGATACAATAATTGCATTCTTTTGGTTATTATTTACTATATGTATGTTCGATTTATTTTATTCATTATGGATGACCAATTGGCTAGCCCTTTTTCCTGATAAATTTCGAAGTATTGAAGAACGAACAAAAGTAGGGGGATTCAGTACTCTTCTGGGTCAAGTAGGATTAACTTTTGGAATGTTAATACCACCTATTTTTATTGATTATGGTAACATAGGTAGTTATGCCATTTCTGGTGTTGTGGTGTTAGTAATTGGTCTTATAAGTGGATTTCTAATGATTCCAGGTATGCGTGAGGATAAGCAATTAAGAGAGCGCGCAATAAAAACGATTGATGACGAAAAAGAAAGTGAATCTTTCTTCAAAGTGTTGAAATTCGCAATAAGACAAAAAAATTTTGTAGCTTATGTTTTTGTTTATTTAGCACAAATGATGTTATTTATGCTTGTACTTGGATCTGTTCAATATTGGGTGAGATACATTTTAAAAGAGAAAGAATTAATAGAAATGGTAATTTCAGCTGCATTTCTTGTAGGAAGTGTTATTTCTGTTCCTATTTGGGTGTACTTAGGAAGAAAATTGGGAAATCGAAAGGTTTATATGTATGGTTCAATATCTCCTGCTATAGTTTTTATTTCTTTTTTCTTCATATCAAACGTAATTGGTACTATCATCGGTACAGTGTTATTAGGTATAACTATTGGAGCTATTTGGACTCTTATGTATCCAACATTTTCTGACGTGATTGATGAGATTGTGGTAAAAACAGGCACGCGACAAGAAGGAATTTATACAGGAATTAGAACTTTCTTCGGACGGGCATCCAACATACTAGGGGCCATAGTATTTGCAACAGTTCATATGGTAACAAAATATACTCCTGGTGAGATTGATCAATCAGGTTTTGCATTATTCGGTATTCGAGCCATTATGGCATTGGTTCCAATGATTTTCTATTTTATTTCATTCCTCTTAATGTGGAAGGTGTATGACTTAAAGCCAGATAAAGTACAAGTAATTAAAGAAGAATTAAATAGACTTAATCTATAAATACTATTTTTTCTATCTTACTCTTTTATAAATCAATTTAAAATTTATATATAAGAAGATTTTAAAATAATTATGGAAATCTATAACAAATATTTTAGTAAATATTATTCAGAATTAATTCTAATTAGCATTCTATTTCTATTCTTTTTTCAGCTGATATCTAGTTTTATTGAGTCTATTTATGCTTTGAACCTTATTGAAGTCGAACTGAATGAGAATATAGCTGCTGTCCTCTTTTTATTAAGTCCAATAATATTAGTTATACCAATTTTTAAAAAAGGATTCCCTGATAGAGGAATGGTAATTCTTGGCGAAACTATGATAATGTGTAGAATTTTAGTACCATTTTTTGGTACTCAAATTACGATGATATTAACTGGTATAGGTGTTTTTTGCTTTATGCTATTCTTCCCCGCTTATCTTCAGTTAAAATCAAAAGGAAATGAAGAGAAGAGTAGTTTGTTAATAGGAGTAGAATTAAGTATAGGATTAGGAATGTCAATTCTTTTCAGAACTTTAGGTTCTACACTTGATCTTACTTATCATTTTTGGTTTTTATGGATTGGATGGATCCTTGCCGCTATTGCAGGAATCATGCTGATAAATTTCTTAAATCCTGATAGGATAATAAAAATTTTTGGAGAACAAATTGAATCTTCGAGTCATACTCCCACTCAGGAAAAAAGAGGAAGCAAATGGAAAATTCTTGGCTTAAGTTTTGGTATTACAAGTATTTTAATACTCATTTATTTCGCATTTAGTAGTCCAGTTGTAATTTCAAGATGGACCGAAGGTAATTATACCGCAATTACAATAGTTACAATTACAGCAATAACCGCCTTTACTTTTCTTGTAGCCTTTAAGCCTGATATAATCAATAAAATTACTTTTAGGGGAATCTTAATTTGGAATGGTCTTTTCGTCCTTATGCTCGTTTTAACCATAGGAATTCATCAAATTCCTTTCTTGTTTATAACATCGTACCCTGTATATGCTCCTAATACCACCTTTTTACATCATATTCCTCTCTATATTATGCTTATCCTATCGCCAATAATTTTAATTGATTTCACATTGTTAATAAGAGAATTGTTCAGGAGTAAGCCATCCATTCGAAAAATTGGTGGAAGCTTTTTCATATCGTCAATATATCTAATGCTTATGATTTTCTCTGCTGTATTTACTATAGTCTGGGACTATGTACCTTTAGTTGGACCGTTATTTAGAGATATGATCTGGTTTGTATTTCTAGTTGTTGGATTAGTAATGGCTTTACCAATTTTATTAGTTCGAAAGGATTCCTTATTATTTTCAAAACAATCAAGAAATAACTTTAAAGTCAAGCTTAAAGTTACCGGATTAATTTCAATTATGTGTATTGGGACAATTTTAGGTATAATTTTGCTTGAAACGACAGATAAGGAAGATGATATAGACAATCCAATTCGAATTTTATCTTATAACATTCAGCAGGGATTTGATGAAAATGGTGAAAAAAATTTTGAAGGTCAATATGAAGTTATAAAAAATGCTAATGCTTCAATAATTGGATTACAAGAATCTGATACTTGTAGAATTTCTAGTGGAAATGCCGATATCGTAAGTTATATCAATAATCGTCTTAGATATTATTCATATTTCGGTCCAAAGACAGTCACTGGCACCTTTGGCTTAGCCTTATTATCAAGATATCCCATTAAAAACGCTAAAACATTTTATATGGAAAGTGAAGGAGAACAAACAGCAACAATTGAAGCAGAAATAACAATTGGAAATACTACCTATAATGTATTTGTAACCCATCTTGGAAATTACATAGATCCAGCTATAGATGAATCTCAAATAACTCAACAAAGACAAGTATTAGAAAGAATTTTTGGAAAATCTAATGTTATTTTAATGGGTGATTTTAATTTTGACAATAGTACACTACAATATACTGAAACAATAGTAGATTTATATGATTGTTGGGAAATTGCAGATTTACCTGAAATTGGTGATGTTCCTAACGATTGGGAGACTCGACTTCCTGATGAAAGAATAGATCATATTTTTATATCGTTCGATTTATCTTATAGTTATATTGAGGTAACTTATTTCGGAGGTACTGCTTCAGACCATCCAGCATTATTAGCATCAATCAGAGTATAAATTAAATCCAAAATTTTATTTTTTTATTTTTATCTACTAATAGATATTAAGGTTATTATCATAGAGATTCTATATTAAAATTAGAATTACTCCGATGATTGTGATTACTACTCCTAAAAATCCTAACCTTGATATCTTTTCGTGATTTATAAAATAAGTAAGTGGAAGTGAGAATAAGGGAGTTGCTGTAGCTATTAAAGACATTAAAGAGGCTCCTGCTAAGCGTATTGCTTCTGTATATAAATATGCACCTAATGAGGTTCCAATAATAGAAGCAGTGATTAACCAAATCCATGTTTGGGAAGACCTTTTCTTTTTTGGTTGATAATTTGATTTTTTAAAAAGATATTTTTCCCTCCAAACAAATGAAATTAATATCAATAATGCAAAAGGAAACCGAATTACATTCCCTAATATTGAGCTTAAAGTTTCTGTTTCTAATATTCGATCAATCTCATTAGTAGCGAAATCAATTAGCACAGCACCAATTGCCCAACCAAGTGATGCAATTAAAGCTAAAATTATTGCTTTAAGCATAAATAAAGATTTAGGATTAGATTTTTTATTTGTTTCATTAATATCTGCTTGATTACTAATTAATGAGTTTACATTTTCCATAGGAATTTTACACTTTCCTATTATTATTACTCCAATCCCAACTAAGACTGTGGAAATGATAAATCTATATTCAAAAGGTCTATCAAGAAACACCATTGACAAAATAAAAGTAAAGAAAGGGAAGGTCATAGCAAGTGCTAAAGTTATAGTAACCCCTAAATCTTTTTGAGCTGAAAAATATGAAGTATCTCCAACAACTTGACCAAAAATAAAGCTTACTATAAGAATAACCCATAATCCCCATGGTAGTGAAAAAATATCGAATAATATTCCAAATACTAGTGCAACTATAATAAATGTCAGAGTTCCGATTGCGGTTCGAACTACATTAATAAACGCTGGAGAAGCTTCATGTTCAGTTTTTCTGAATAAAACATTAGAGGTAACAAAAGTGAGGCATGCTAAAATAGCAATCAATTCACCTAGCATTAATTAATTTCATAATTGATTGCATAAATTCTTTTTTAAATCATAATGATCTAATAAATTTTTTAAAACTTTATAGGCTAAAATACTGTAATTCTTGTAGAATTTTATTCTTATAGATAATTGATCGTTTTCCGATGAATTTACTATTTCAAACAATTTGGAGAGGAATATTTCTCTAAATTCAGAATCAAAATGGTCAAATAATTGATATAGATAATTTTTATCAAATTCATCATAAATTCTGTAAAGAAATCCTATTAAGCCATAAAAGAAATTGTCATGTGTAAGAAATCCAAATCTATCACTTCTGATAATTTCACTTAATTTTAAATTAAGATTATAGTTGAGATCTTTAAACAAATCTCTTAATTTTTCTTTCTCGAAATAATCAAACCAGTTAAAAACTACCAAAAGTGCTAAATCAAATAAATTGTTTTTTCTTAAGATTTCTAAGATTCTATCTTGTTGACCATTAGTGAGGATTTTACTAATATTAGTAAAAAATTCGATAATCTGAAAAAATCGCTGTGGTGGATTCTCTTCCTCTAAATATTTTATAATGTTGAATAGATGACCAGAAAATTTAGGATTATTAAAAAAAAAGATCCAGTGGGTCGTATTAAATTGCGTAAATAATGAATTATAAATCCATGAAAATATCTCCTCGTTATCTAAACTAGATTCTAAGATTTCTAAAAAACCAATAGGATTCTCTAAATCAGCCAGAAATTTCCAGAAATTACGAGGTGTATTATTAAACCAAGATCCCCATAGAAGTTCGAAACTAGAGGTATCTTCAAGTTCTAGAATTTGTATTATCACTTGTTTTAAATAATTGAAATACTCATTAGCTAACTCTTCCTTTATAGTGAATGTAGTTTCGCCAATAACTTTACATAACCTTATTACAAATTCGAGTGAAATACTTTGTTCTATTAAATATTTTATCAAAAAAAGACCTTTTTCAGGAAATTTCTTAATTAAATACTCTGTTGCCTTGATTCTCACATCCATATCAGTATCAGATAATGCCATTTCCTCAAAACTTTTAAAAATACTTTCTGTTTTTTCTCCCTCTAACTCAATTATTTCTATACATTCTAACCTTGTTGATTTTGAATCAGAATGCTCACAAATAGTCAATAAATCCTCGATTAACCTTGTCTGATTAATCTTCTTTTGTTTATATAATTTGTAGATTTTAGAGGGAGCTTGCTTACCCAATATAACTTCACGGATTTAAAATTTAGAATAATATACTAATTCTTGAAACTAAATGCTTCTTCTTTTAAAATTAATTCTTTAATAAATAATAAAAATATTGAAATTAAGAAATACTAAATTACTGAATTTTGATAAGTTAAGCCTTCTAAGTACTATTAAATGAAAACAAAACATTTAAATATGCAACTTTATATATGTAAATCAAGAATTGTCAATCAAATGTTACATTTAAAATAATTATTTGGAGGTAAAAAATATGACAGAAATAAGAGAAGACAACAAGGTAGAAATTAAAGAAAAGGAATCTCTAAAGTCTGAAGAAGGAACTTCTAAAGAAAAACAGAAAAAAGGTGACCTTCAATTACGAAGATATCATCCTGTTTCATTATTTGGTGGAATTGATCGTTTTTTCGATGAAATAGATAGAAGCTTTAGAGATTTTTGGAGACCATCACGATTTTGGGATTTTGAGCCTTTTAATTTAAGTTTATTTAATGAGGATAAATTCTTTCGAACTCCCTTAACAAATATATCTGATGATGGAGACAAATATAGTATTACTGCAGAGTTGCCTGGATTAGATAAAGGAGACTTAGAAATAACCATTCATGATGGGCTTTTAGAAATTAAAGGCGGACGAAAGGAAGAATTCGAAGAAAAGAAAGAAGGATACGTTAGAAAGGAATACAGTAGCTCAAGTTATCACAGGAGATTTTCATTACCAGAGAATATTGAAGAAGATAAAATTGATGCCACTTTAGACAAAGGAGTTTTAAAATTAATTCTACCTAAGAAAGAAGAAGAAAAGAAAGAAAATAAAAAGATCGAAGTTAAATAGTTTTTTTATTTTTTCTTTTTATTAATTTATGTGTCTTTTTCCAATTGCTTTTTTAAAAACTCTATATTTTCATTTAAAGTCTGAGTTATAGGTTCATCGCTTAAATTAAGGTTGTTTAAAATTTGGATTGCATCCTCGAACAATTTTAAAGCTTCAGGATATTGAGCTCGTCTATAATAAACGCCAGGGATATTGAAAAATTTATATGAGATTAGTTGAAGTGCTGTAATTAAAATCCATATATACATTAAAATTGTCAATATCCATTCAAGTAAAGGTGTAATTGGAAGTCTCGTAAGAAACATAATTGTAAGAATTAATAATATAATACCTATCCCAAAGCCAAAAAATGCATGGTATTTTTTAAATGCTGGACCCTTGTACATTTTAGATTTGGGTCCATTATACATTAAAATACTATAAAGAACAATATAGATTGAGGATCCTGCAAAACTAACAGTCGCAACAGAAGCATGAAACAAATCAAATATTGTCCCATAAGATTCATCAGGAATTATTCCTACTAATGCAATACATACGCATGTAAGTATTGATATTCCAGTTGCAAGCCTTCTAATACTTTCTTTTATATTTATCAATTCTCTTTCAAGGAAGATATAAAAGGGAATACCTAATGATCCTCCTAAGACAAAACTAATACTAAATAAAGATTTTGCCTTACTCACACCTAAATCACTCACAGCATCATTTAATGGAGTATATCTTGGAGAAAGAAATGCTGCCATAATTAATAAAGTAAGGGAGACTATTGCACCAAAAAATCCAAATAACACTTCCATTCTATCTCCTGCTTTTTTAACCATTTTTATTCCCTTTTTTATATTGCTTTTTTGATTATTACACTATCATTATGTAAAATTTTATTAAATTTTTATCCATAAATCAAATTTTATATTTAAAAAAGTTTGATATTTATAATTGATCAAAAATTCTATAATGAGAATTTAAGAGGATGATGATATGAATAATAGCCAAAAATTTACATTTAAGATTACCGTTGTTGGAGATGGACAAGTCGGAAAAACATCCTTAATACAAAAATTTACAAAAGGTAATTTTCAAGAGGAATATATAAAAACTATTGGAGCGCAGTTTTCTGTATATGAAATGGAAATAGAAGGGGATTTTGTTAGTCTTTTCTTTTGGGATATTGCTGGTCAGGATGAGTTTCATTTCTTAAGACCCTCCTTCTATAAAGATAGTAACGCAGCTATTATTGTATATTCACTTGAAGAAAACAATCTTGGCAAAGATAGTTTCAAGCATATATTAAACTGGCATGATGATATTCTTAAATTTTGTGGCGATATTCCCGTTGTAATGTTCGCTAATAAAGTTGATTTAGTTAATAAGGAGAATTTAGTAGATACAAAGATTTTAAAAATTGTAAAAAAAAGAAATTTTCTTGAATATTATAGAACATCCGCAAAAACTGGTGAAGGAGTATCTCAAGCATTTCAAGCAATAATTAGAGAATTATATAATAAATACAAAGCATTATTCTTGGAACTGCGAGGGAAAGATTAATTTATTGTTTTTTTTTAAAAACGTTTCATAATCATCTTAATTAATCTTATTATCTAATATTAAATTATAAACAAAATTAGAGATCTGCTATGATATTAAAAATTTTTATTATTGCGAGAGGAGGAATCCTCTGTTATTCTAAGAATTTTTTTGAGCAGATTGATATAGATGAAACAGTTATTAGTGGATTTCTTAAAGCTATTAGTGATTTTGCCAAAGAAATTAAAGGGGGTGAAGTAAAAGCCCTTAATTTCAGAAATTTTAAGTTTATCTATTCCTATTCTTTTGAATTTAATTGTATCTTTGTCATAGTAATTGATAAAGATGATTTAGTACAAGAAACAAGACCTAAACTTGAACTAATGAAAAATGAATTCATAGGAAAATATAGACCATTTTTAGAGAACTGGACAGGAAATGTAAGTGTTTTTGCTGATTTTGATGAATTTGTGGATGAGAATGTATATCTTCCGCCTAAAATATTATTAACTGGAGAAGATGGTGTAGGAAAAACGACCATTATGGATTTAATTCCTGGTGACACCATTATTGAAATCGATGATAATTTAAATGAGGTTATTCAAAAACCCATAAATTTAGTAGATTTAAGGGGAATTAATCAATGTGTTATACAAGAAATTGATATTGAAGAACTGACCGATAATCTACATCAATACAGAAATTTATTAAAGTCTGTTGATGTGATACTTATGGTTTCAAATTCAGCGGCAAGTAATTTGGGTCGAATAAAGACATTTGTCTCAGAATTAAAACCTGAAGTAAAGAAAGCAGATTTTTATCTTTTAGCTAACTTTCAAGATTTGAAAGAGGTTGCATTTGAACCTGAAAAAATAGAAGAAACGCTTGGAATTAAGACTTTTGGCTTTACAGCAATTAAAGAAGAGTCGAAAACTAAATTCATATTTATAATAAAAGAAATACTAAAAAATTCTATTTTAGATAAAATAGAAAAGAAACACATCCTCACAATAGAAGAAGAACCTATCTTTTATAGTGAAGAAAAAGTAGAATATGAGAAGGTTGATTATGTAGATATTTGGGATCAAATAGAACAAGCAAGAATTTTAGAACGAAAAGGTGAACACCTTGCTGCTGCAGAAAAATTCTCTTGTGCTGCTACTGAATTTAAAGA
>JBHLKV010000074.1:0-12453 GCA_048886305.1 Candidatus Hodarchaeota archaeon | reverse complement strand
AACATTGAGAAAGCAACATAGAAGTCTTCATCATTTTTACCCGAATAATTATATAGCACTTCATAAACTTTATTCCTGAGAACTTTATATCCATAATTCGTAATTTTATATATTTTTCGAATCCTGCCATCTATTTCTTCTTCAAAACTTTCAACTAATTCATCGTTTTCTAATCGGTCTAGGGTTCTATAAATTGTTGATAACGAAAAATCAGCACCAATATTTGTCCAATCCCTCATTCCTCTCTCTTCAATCCTTTTATTGATATCGTATGAATGACAACCACCTTCATACATTTTCTCATTAATTAAGCCTAATATGACAAAAGCCCTATGTTTTAAAGAATAATTTTCAGTCATGTTTCTTCGAATATTCGCATTTTATAAAAAATGACAATATAAGAAAAATAAGATAATGCTATATTTAAATGTTTGCAAAAAATGAAAAATGACAATATTTGTCCATTTAATAAGGATTTTAACTGATTCTTAATATTCTATCAAAGTATTATGAGGTGTTTATTATATGAATATAAAAGAGATAATGAAAAACTGTCGATTAACTGAGGAAGAAATGAAGGAATATTTACGATTAACAAAAGATATAGATCATAAAGAGGATCATCGTCGAGCATATAGAACTATGATGAATCAAACAAGAAGAGAATTATTAAGATTCATTGGAACTAACATAAGAACATTTGAACAAATAAAAGATGAATTTCAAGTTGAGGAGGATCACATTATATATCATTTATCTATGTTAGAACAATTATTTTACATCATGAATACCGAAAGTGGTTGGAAAGCAACCCCACGAGGGATTGGCTTTTTGCATAATGCAATAATGGAGGATTGAGATTAAAAAGGAAAAAAAAGTAAAAAGAATAGTATTTATCCCCTGAATCTTCTTTCCAAGGTTTTGCCATGCAATGCAAAAGCTAAAAATAGAAATCCAAACCCAGATCCTGATAAAACCAATATATCAATTAGTAAACCAAAAGGTCCAAATGCACTAAGATCTCCTAATCCAACGTTTATTAAATCAAGACAATATGTAAGTGGAGATATTACAGCAGTTGGAGCTGAAGTAATTGGCATAAAAAGGGGGCTGATAAATAACAATGGAAATTTGATGAAAATTTGTAAAATCATTGTATTTCCAGGGTTTCTTGTTGGTGGGGCAGAGATAATCAAACTAAAACTAGAAAAAACTAAAGCAGCAATTATCATAGCGGCAACAATTAAAAAATAATTAAGAGCTAATCCACTTGAGAGAAAAATTACTCCTAGAATTAAGGGAATTGATGAGAACAACAATCCATATAAAAATGATCCCCAAATACTGCCAATTAATATAGTTTTAATAGAAACTGGACATGTAACTAAACGCTCAAAAGTACCACGCATAGTTTCCCATGGAAAAATAATTGGTCCTAATGAAGTTGAAGTTAAGAAAAGAACCATTGCTACTATTCCAGAAATAAGATAGACTGGTGATATGTTTCTTCCAATTGTAAAAGCAATAAATAATATTACAGGAAAAAAGATCCCTTGAATTAGTACGGGAGGTTTATTATAATAAATTTTCAAATCTTTTTTAGCAATTATAAAAGATCTCTTTATTTGGGTTTTAAATTTACTAAATCTTGATTCTTTAGTTAACAAGATTTCCATATTATTCTCTCTCACCTCGTTCAATAATTTTTAGAAATGCATCCTCCAATTTAGGTTGATGGGTATTCAATTGCTTTATAATAAGATGATTCTTTTTGATGAAATCTACAATTTCACAGATGCCCTCATGAATATCTTCCACAATCACATGAAAACCTTCTTTTACCTCTTGAACTTCTCTAACGGTATCCAGCTCTTTAATTTTTGTTTTACTTACTCTATTGGTAAAATAAAAATCGATTGCCTTATATTCTTGAGTTAACTTCTTTAAATTTTCAGGAGAATCTAAACTGATAATTTTACCATGATTTATAATAGCTATTCTGTGGCATAATTCATTTGCAACTTCCATATCATGAGTCGTAAGGAAGATTGTTACACCATTTTTGTTGTACTCTTTTATCAGTTTTTTAATTATACGAGCAGATTGTACATCCAGTCCACTTGTCGGTTCATCAAGAAATAAGATTTCTGGATTACTCATTAATGCCATACATAACAATAATCTCTGTTTCATTCCTTTAGAGTATTTCATTGATTTCAAATTACGTTTTTCGTATATTTCGAATTTGTTGAGTAGAGCCTCTGCTCGTTCTAAGCGAACTTTTTTAGGTACATCATATATTTCTCCAATAAACATTAAATTCTGTAATCCCGACAAATCTAAATATACATTAGCTTCCTCAGGAACATTTCCAGTAATTTGCTTGACAATAATTGGATTTTTCCATACATCATGCCCAAATATAGAAACATTCCCTTTAGAAGGTTTTAACACACCTGTCATCATTCTTATGGTAGTTGTTTTACCTGCCCCATTAGGTCCTAAAAATCCAAAAATCTCTCCTTTTTTCACTTCAAAGCTAATATCATCAACAGCACGAATAGTACTCATTGTTCTTTGGGAACTATTTGGCCCTATTTTTCTATGCTTTCCTCTTTTAGGGGGTACAAAATATTTAGCTAGATTACTAACACTAATAGCACTCATTATAACACCTTCATTATAAGGTTATTCTTATTTTTTTTCTTCTTCTAATTGAATATGCTTTAAAAGTTCGTTCAGTGGTTGATCTCCATGGCATTTGATAACTTGATTTAAAGTACATCCTTGTGGATGCTTGTCTTTTATTTCTGGCTTATCACAAGCACATTCTTCTATTTCTTTTATTTTCATTTTTTAATTACCTCAATATTATTTTCGATGAAATTTTTAATTAGTTAAATGATAGATTTAACTAATCAAACCATATATTTAAATATTTCTAGAATCTTTATATTATAAGAATTTGATGGTTTTAGCATATGACAAAAGAAATAGATCTTGAAAATATTGGCACTTACATAAAAGCGTTACATTGCCAAATTCGATGGGTTTTGATAGATATTTTACGAGATGGCCCAAAATCTTCTGATGAAATTTTTAATCATCTTAAAAGTGTGAGTGAAAATATAGAGAATAATAACCAGTGTCATGGAATGTGTGGTAAAGGAGATTTTAAAGATCTAAAGAAACCATCTTTATATTATCATCTTAGAGAATTAGAAAACGTAGGTATTATTGAATCAGATTATAAACCAAGTGAGAGTAAAAGAGCTCCCGAAAAAGTATGGAAGTTAAATATGGAAAAATTAACCATAAATTTGAAATAATAATCCTATTCTTTTCCAATTATAAATATTCCACTTGCCTTAACTTTAAAATAAATAATTTTAACAAAGTAAGATTATAAAGAATTATCAAAAGATACACAACAATAAAAAATATGGAAAAAAAAATATTATTTATCAGATTCACATACTGGTATGGTGCTCTTCTTGATTTATTAGTTTTTCTCGATATGTTTGTTTCTGTAATATTCGAATTTTCAGTTTCAATAGAGAATGTAAGTACAGACATTTCTTATAAATACCAAACGTGGACAGGTGCATTTTTGATGTTAGGATGGACATTCCTCCTAATATGGGCTGATCGCAAACCGATTGAGCGTAAGGATATTTTACTTTTTACAGCAATACCTGTTGTTTTAGGAATAATGTTCATAAATATACTCTATACTTATTTCTGGTTTCTTTCAGTTATAACTCTTATAGTTTTTATATTTGCATATTTTTTAGCCAGATCAGTTGCTAGTTGATTTTAAAAAAGACTCTCCTCCACAGTTTTATTTCATAACCATTTAACTAATAAGGATTGTCTCGATAATTAGATTAATAATCAGTTTGGTGTTCAAATTAGGAGTGCAAAAAGGAGATATTGTTAAGGTTGAATATGTAATAAATGATGAGAATGGAAAATTATATGATTCAAGCGAAATAAGCTACAGTGGCCCTATTAAGATCCATATAGGATATGGGCAAGTCTTTAATAGTTTTGAGCAGAGCCTGATTGGGATGGAATTAGGGGAAGTAAAAGAAATAGTACTTAAACCTGAAGAAGCTTTTGGTGAGTTTGATCCTCTATTAGTAGAAAAAATACCAAAATCTAAATTTCCAGAATTCAAAGAAATTCCAATAGGAACTCAGATAGAATACGTGGGACCTAATGGGATGTCTTCTCCAGCTTGGATTAGATTAATAGAAGATGAATTTATCATTATAGACATGAATCCTCCCTTAGCTGGAAAGACAATTAAATTAACCTTAAAATTGATAGAGAAGGATTTAGATCCTGATCCTGTTCCTAATCCCTTCTATATTGGGATGAGTTGTGATGGAAGCTGTGATCATGAGCATCATTCTTAGTAAAGAAAAATAACAAAATACAATCCCTATATTGAATATATAGATTAAATTTATTTTTACAAAAATAATATTTACCTTAATTCTAATTATAGTTTTATAACAATAATATGATAAGTTGGATTTTAGCTGGAATTTTAGCTATCTGGTGCTTAATAAACCGCTTTTCAGTAGATGGAAAAGTGGAAGGTGAACCTCTTGGAATGCCACGTGGAACAGTAAGAGCATATATTACTTTAATCATTATTGCATTTCCCTTTCATTATATATTTTTTGGGGGCAGTGTTCCAGAATTAATTATTAATGCTATTTTTGTGTTAGTGGCTTTTTATTTTGAGGCGAGAAAAAGTGGTATTGAGAGATTAAAAAAAATTGTTGAAGAAATAAGGGATCCTGAAAAATTTCAAGAAGAAGAGAAAAAGGAAAAGAAACCACTTTACTTACCAAAATATTCTGTTAGGATTTCAATGGTATTACTATTAACTGCTATATTGCTAATAGAACCGGATGTTCCCTTTGAAATAACTAATAAAGTATTTGATTTGATTATTATAGTCGGTCTTTTCCTTGTTGGCGGAATCATCAGAGGGATTGTAAACTATAGAAAAAAACAAGTTATTAAAGGAAGGATAGATCTTATTGAAAATTTTCAATCATTATCAGTTTATGAGATTGTAGACAAAATAATTGCTGAAGAAAAAAGTTGGTGGGCCAAAAAGGGAAAAAGTATCATCTCGTATATAATGTTGATAATTGTCTTTACAGCATTAATACTTTTTACAATAGAATTTCAATACAATATATTAGATTTACCTGCTTTTAACTATACCCTCTCTCTTAAAGGAATCTTACTACTCCTTGTTAATGCTTACTATGGTTTTAGAGATTAAGGATCAAATCATATAATTATTTTTATTTATAATTTTTATGAATCTAAGATTCTCTTTTCAGCTTCTTCTATAGATTTATATCCGAGTTTATTAAATAAATAAGTGAACCGTTCTTCGGCTAAATTTCTATTTTCACGTTTAGATGATAAGATGTCATGATAATATAGTTCTAATGTTTTATCAGAATAAGTTTCTAATTCGCAAGAGAGATAAGTTTTGAAGTGCTGAGCGTTGTAATTAATGCTTAATGGATATTTATTAGATAATTGTTCTATCCAATTAGCTTCAATTGAGACAATATCATTAATTATTGGATTGTTCTTTAGTGGAGGAATAGTATTATTCATCCTTGCGTATTTCTCTGTTAAAAGGTTTCTTTTATTAGATAATGCAACTTTTAAATCATTTAAATACGAGTTTAAAGATCCTAAAGATAAAACTGAGTGGTTCATTGCTCTCATAATTTCAAAAGTTTCGGGAAGATCTTGGCAGAGAGAAGGTTCAATTGTACGTATTTTTTGGAACATACCCAATTCAATATCAACTATTTTTTTTAGTAACTTTTTTTGCTTTCTAAAATTCAATTTTTTTCTCTCTGTTCTAGACATTGTCTAACCTTCAAAATTGAATTAATAGGTCAAAATTCATATTCAAATTGATAATAAAAAAGGATATATTTTAAGATATGTTTTAAAGTGTATTGGTGGTTTTAAAATGAGTTCAAATGATATTGGGATATATAGAAAATTACAAGAACACCTTGATAAAATGCCTGTAGGTTTTCCAGCTGAAAAATCTGGTGCCGATATACGTTTGTTAAAACATTTTTTCACGCCTGAAGAAGCTAAAATAGCAATGTTATTGAAATTTGGGTGGGATCGAGACTTAGAAACAGTAGAAACCATTTTTGCCCGTGCCAAAAATAGTGATTTATCTATTGAAGAATTAGAGCAAATGTTAGATAAGATGGCAAAAAAAGGTTCTATTATGTCAAAACGAGACGGAGGCAAAAAATATTATGGCAACGCATTACTTGCAGTAGGAATGTTTGAGTTTCAAGTAAATAGGCTTACAAAAGAATTCGTTAAAGATTTTGAAGAATATTATAAGGTAACTTGGTACCCAGAGTCTATAAGGGTAAAAGCTGCTCAATTACGTACAATTCCAGTCGAGAAGAGCATTGAGCCTGAGCATAATATAAGTACATATGACGATCTTGAAAAACTTCTTGAAACAACAGATGGACCTTTTACAATAATAAATTGCATTTGCAAACAAGTAAAAGATGAATTGGAAACCCCTTGCAAAGTCACAGAAAGGAGAGAGATCTGTATGGGAGTTGGTACAATGGCTCAATTATATATTGATCAAGGATGGGGTAGAAAAATTAATAAAGAAGAAGTTCTCGATATTTTAAGAAAAAATGAGGAAGAAGGACATGTACTTCAACCGGATAACTCACAAAATCTATCCTTTATTTGTAGTTGCTGTGGTTGTTGCTGTGAGAATTTAACATACCTAGCATTATTACCCAATCCAGGAGATTTCTCAATAACTAATTACTATGCAGAAGTGGACTCCAACTTGTGTTCAGGTTGCGGTACATGTGTAGAAATATGTCCAATGAAAGCGATATCTCTTAAAGATGACATTTCACTAATAAAGAAGAAACGGTGCATAGGATGTGGAAATTGTGTTGCCAAATGCCCATCTGAAGCTATTAAACTTCTTAAAAGAGAAAGACAATTTGAACCCTTCCCAACAATGGATTATTTATTTGACAGAGTAAAGCTCCGAAAAATGAAACTTAAGGAAAAGGAATAAAATCATGAAGAATAAGAAAGTGTTATAAGATTAAAAAAAAAAATTAAATTATGACTGAAAATATTTATCGAAAATTACAAGAGCACCTTGATAAAATGCCAATAGGTTTCCCTAAGGCACAATCAGGATCAGACATCCGTTTTTTAAAATATTTTTTTACTCCTGAAGAAGCGAAAATAGCAACGTTTTTAAATTTTGCATGGAATAGAGATTTTGAATCATTAGAACAGATTTACGATCGAATCAAGAATACTGGAATATCATTAAAAGATTTAGAGAAAAATTTGGACAATATGGCTAAAAAAGGGGCTATTACATCGAGAAGAATAGGAGCTAAGAAATATTACGCTAACACAGCATTAATCCTTGGGATGTATGAATTCCAAGTCAATAAACTGACAGAGGAGTTTTTAAAGGTTTTAGATGAATATAGCGAGACTTGGAACGCAGAAGCTAATCCTACAGAACTTCATCAAATGCGTATAATTCCTGTTGAAGTTAATGTTGAATCAAAAATTAATATTGCTCCATATGATAATGTTAAAAAGATAATAGAAGAATGTGATGGTCCATTTGTAAAAGCTAATTGTATTTGCCGTCAAGATATGGAATTTCGCGGAGAACCATGTAAAATGACTAGACATAACAATAATTGCTTAGGGTTTGGAGACCTGGCGCAGATGTATATTGATCAAGGATGGGGCACCCAAATTAGTAAAGAAGAAACTCTTGAAATTTTACACCGCAATCAAGGAGAGGGATTAATTTTCCGACCAAGTAATTCTCAAAAAGTCGATTTTGTTTGTAGTTGCTGTTATTGTTGTGATGGTACGATTACAAGTTTGCGAAATCTGCCTGATCCGGCTAATTATGCTGTTTCTAATTATTACTCACAAATAGATCCTGAATTATGTACTGGGTGTGAAACATGCCTTGAACGTTGTCAGGTTAAAGCCATAACTCTTATTGACAATATAGCCTCAATAGACCTAAAAAGATGCATTGGTTGTGGAAATTGTATAATAACGTGCCCATCTGAAGCTATATCACTTCAGAAAAAAGAAGAACAACATGTTCCTCCTCAAACTATGGATGATCTTTATGATATGATCCTAATAGAAAAAAACAAATTAAAAAGTAAAAAGAAATAGAAAGGCAACTGTTTTTTTTATTTCTTAATATAATTATAAATAGTACCTTCTTCAATCCAATTCCAATGGAACATTGGTTTGTGAAATTCTTTAACTAATTTAAAGCCAAAACTTTCCATTTTTTCTTTAACTTCTACTAAATCAATTCCATGATATCCTATATGTGTTGCGAAATATGATAAAAAACCAATTTTATCTTTTAAAATTCGGCAAATTTCTTTTAACAACTTACTTCTAGCCTCCTCATCTAATAGATGATATACATCATATAGCAATACTATATCTAAAGAATTATCTTTCAGTGGAATTGCAATATCCTCCGAAGTTTTAATAATCTCTATATTTGTAATACTTTGAGTTTGAATTTTCTCAGTTAATTCTTGAAGCGATTCCTCATCATAATCAAGAGCATATATCCTTCCCTTTCTTCCTACAATTCTTGAAGCAATTAAGGAATACGTACCAGAACCGCATCCAAAATCTAAAATTTCCTGTCCTTCTTTAATACCTAATTCTCTAAGCACTGTTTCTCCTTTAGATTTTAACCAAACTTCCATCCTATTATTAGATAATCATTCATGAATTAAAGATTTAATTTTATGATTTTCTGAAAAAAGTTGTTCGTGTTATTAGTACGGAATTTCACTTCTATCTGAAATTTAAAAAAACAAAAACTATAATGTACAATTAATGGAAGGAGCTAATCCGCACCAAACATTGGATTTCGCCCTCTATTAGGCTCAGAATTGAGCTTAATTTTCTAATAACCTTTTTATTTTATGGTCGGATTAAAGCCCTTTCAGTTCTTTTTTATATAACTTAGAACCCTAATAAATTCCTTATTTTTATTATTAATTTTAGGCTTTTGTTAACTATTTTCAAGTATGTGTTTTATAGGTAATGCTATTGATAACAAATAAAACGGTTTTTCTTCTTTTGTACCTTCTCTTTGAATTTTTTCTAACTCTTTAAGATATTCTATAGTCAGATCAGTTGCTCTATGATATTGTTCTAAACTAAAGAAAAACATACCACTTAAAGCTTCACGGTTAACCAGACTCTTTTTTAATCTATCTATACCATTTTCATCTAATTCTAATTTATTCAGAAATTTTTCGTATGTTCTCATTGTTTTTATAATATATTTAACCCAATTTTTTAATATTATAAAGATATAATCATCTATAGTAGACAATTTTATGTCTACAACCTCTAAATCATTAAAAACACCCGACTTTAATGAATAATAATTTCTTGTGAAATTTCCTCTGACTTTCTCTTCTCGTGACACCTCTATGACTCCAATATCAATAAGTTTTTGTAGGTGTGGATGTAAAGTAGATTTAGTTTTATCCAAGAGTTTTGCAATCTCTGAGAAACTTAATTCAGGATATATATTTAGAAGACTAAAAATTCTAAAACGAAGTTCACTTTCTAATAATTCGAAAAAATGTTTTTTATATATTTCTAATTCATTCATTAGGATTGACTCATCTTGTTTTTGTTTTTTATATTATTACTAGTGATTTATATATATAACTATTCGTATTATAAGAACATAAATAGACATTATTATCATTTTTAGGCTTATTAACTTAAGATTTACTATTCGAGTAGGATCGGAATATTTAAAAATAAACATATTATATATATTATTATGATACGAATAGTCAAAGTTTTGCCTAAAGATATATTGATAATAATATTAGGGATAATGAAAAAAAATACGAATAGTTATAATTAAAAGGAGAATGTTATGATAAATACATTTTATGAAAAATTAGCAAAATTGGCAGTTAATTATTCAGTTGGAGTAAAAAAAGGAGATAGGGTTTTTCTTAATGGTTTGTGTTTTAGTAAAGAATTGTTGCTTGCATTATATATAGAAGTAATAAAAGTAGGGGGACATCCTTTATTAAAGCTAGATATAGCTGGAACTGATGAACTTTTTATGAAATATGCTTCAGATGAACAATTATTATATTTTGATGACGTGATGAAAAAAATATTTGAAGAGTTTGATTGCTATATTATGTTAAAAGCTGATTATAACACTCGTAGATTATCCTTAGTTGATCCTAACAAATTAGCAATGAGACAAAGTTCTCCAAAAGCATTAGAAATCTTAAAAATTTTTAAAGATCGAACCACTAAAAAGGAATTAAGGTGGGTAATTGTTCCATTTCCATCAAACGCCCTTGCTCAAGAAGCAGATATGGACTTGTTTAATTATACAGGGTTTATAGAAAAAGCACTATTTCTTGATAAAGAAGATCCTATTGGAGAATGGACTAAGGTTAAAAAAGAACAAGAAAAAATTGTTGAATTTTTAAATGAAAGAAACCATTTTCATGTAATTGGTGAAGATACCGATCTAATCCTATCAACACAAGGAAGAAATTGGGTAAATTGTTGTGGAACAGAAAATTTACCAGATGGTGAAATATTTACTAGCCCCGTAGAGAATTCAGTAAATGGGTATATCCGGTTTTCTTATCCAGGAATTTATCAAGGAAGAGAAATTGAGAATATTTTTTTAGAATTTAAAGATGGTAAAGTTAAAACTGCTACAGCGGATAAAGGTCAAGATTTACTCGATGAAATTTTAAAAATTGAAAATGCTAATCTTTTAGGGGAATTTGCTATCGGGACAAATTACGGAATAACTAAATTTACTAAAAATATGCTATTCGATGAAAAAATAGGTGGTACTATACACTGTGCTCTTGGTTTAGCCTTACCTGAAGCTGGTGGTACAAATATGAGTACGATTCATTGGGATCTTTTAAAAAATATGAAAATCGCTGGATCAAAAATAGTTGCTGATGGGAAAACTGTGTATGAAGAGGGTAAATGGAAAATCTAATTAAAATATTATAGTGGTTTCATAAATTATATTATCTCTCATTTTCTCTTATAGCTAATTTAAGAACGGATAACTCACTCATAACACTATATAGAAAATAGGGAAATTAGAAACTAATTGAAAGAAAATTTTTATTTTTTTATTTACATAAAAAATTTAAAAAAAATATATAATTTTCAAAAACTAAATTAAAAAGAGAATAAGGGATGCAACTTTGTCAAATGAAAAAATAACCTTGATTGGTGCGGGATCACCACAATTTGGACTAAGCAGTGTAGGGGGTATTTTGAATAAGGAAATTTTGAAGGGTGCTACTATTTGTCTTCATGATATTAACGAAGAAGCTCTAAAATTAACGCATGAAGCATGTGAAATAGCTATTAATAAGAGAAATCTAGATTTTACCTTGGAATCAACAATAATTAGGAAAGAGGCATTAAAAAATGCTACATTTATCATTAATTCGATTGAGGTAACACCACGATTCAAATTATTTGATATGGATTATATGATACCTTTACAATTCGGGAATAAACAAGTTACAGGGGAAAATGGAGGTCCAGGTGGACTATTTCATTCACTCCGAACTATTCCTCCAATTTTAGAGATTTGTGAAGATGTTATGAATATTTGTCCTAATGCTCTTTTCATTAATTATTCTAACCCGCTAAGTAGAATTTGTTTAGCAATTAAAAGAAAATATCCACATTTAAAATTTGTAGGATTATGTCATGAGTTTCTACATTTTAAGCCAATTTTAACGAAAATTCTTGGTGAAACGGTTTCAAACTTCAAAATAAAGGCAGGAGGGTTGAATCACTTAGGTGTTATTCTAGAGATTAAACATAAAGTTACTGGTCAAGATGCTTATCCTATATTACATAAAAAGGGTCCGTCTGTATTGAGATCAATTGAACACGGTCCATTTTTAGATAGTAGTTATGATTTGATTGCCTTCATTTTGGAAACCTATGGGTATCTCCCATACACTGCTGACGGACATTATGGGGAATATATGCAATGGGCTTGGGAACTAGCTGATATACCTGGTATTCGCAAATTCAAAAGAGATTACGAGCAATATCTACATAATAAGAGTGAAAAACTTAAGCATTTGATCAGGAAAGGCAAGGGTGCTAGATTAGTAAAACCTGGAGAAGATGGAGAAAGTGTATCGTCTATTATTGAAGGAATTATAGCTGATATTAATTATGAAGAAGCTTCAGTAAATATTCCAAATGATGGAATCATTACCAATATTCCTCAAAGTCCTATAGTTGTCGAATGTCCCGCAATTATAAATA
>JBHLKV010000073.1:0-12640 GCA_048886305.1 Candidatus Hodarchaeota archaeon | reverse complement strand
AATTTTGACGCCGATACCCATTTGAATTATTTCATCAATAATAAGACGACGTAAATCCTGGAAGGGATCTTTTGGAAAAATATCCATATATGTAGCCCTATCACCGGGATTTTTATCTTTTGTTAGAAAATACCATTCTAACTCTGGTCTAGTTTGAAAAGTATATCCCAAAGATTTAGCATTATTAATAATTTTCCTTAAAATTCCACGAGGACATGTTGAATAAGGTTTTCCTTTATTATCAGTTAAATCGCAAATAAAGCGCCCAACTCTAGGACTATATGAGAGTATTGCAAAAGTACTGAAATCAGGAACAGCACACATATCACTTTGCTCGGTTTTGAGGAATCCAAGAGAGGAACCATCTATTCCTGTACATTCCTGCATCTCATTCCAAATTTTAACAGGAAACTCAAGAGCTTTAAATTCACCTGAAATTGTTGTAAACTGGAACTGAATATAATCTAATCCTTTCTCTTCAAAAAGTTTAATAAAATCTGTCATTGTTTTCATCAACTGCTTTTGCTTAAATTCATTTGTTTAAGACGAGTTTTGCAAAATATTCAAAATCTCTATTGTAAGACTTTTCAGCATTTTTTGAGATTTTAGCAAAAATACATCCTGGTAATTCATTCATTGAAAGATGATATTCTATACATTCACAACATTTTCCTCTTCTAATACAGTCATAAGTACATGAACATTTATTTTTTATTTCTTCTTGATTACATTCTGACATAATCCATCGATTATTTTGAACATGGGTATAGAAATTATTGAATTTAAATTAATCATACTTTAAAAAAATTGTATCAGAAAAGAGTATTGGAAATAATTATAGTATAAAAAATTTAGAAAAAAAAAGAGAAATTTATTTAAATTGATTTTACTTCTTATTCAACTTTTTTATGAGTATTAGAGAAATTAGCAATATCGAGCCACATAAAATTAGTATGTTGTATCCTGGAATTCCAGGACCATCTCCATCAGTGGTGGATTGGCTATACCATCTTAAATCATATTCATTTCCTGCATCGCCATAATAAATTAAAAGATAGTAAGTTCCACTCGAAGGAACAACAGTGTTAATGTATTCATTATCAGTCATAGACCAAGCTTCTGCTATTAAAGAGAGAGTGTTGTCATAAACAGCAATGTCAATATCTCCGGCTGCGTGAGAAAAAGTGAGATCTACTCTCAAACGTAGATTTTCTGCTGTAATATAGATTTCATACCAATCATCATCTGCCTGAATACCGTATCCATCAATCGTACTCAACCATGTATTTTCATAAGCAGAAAGGTCATATGCTTGGGCATAAGAGTCATTTGGCTCATAATTATCATCAGTAGGACTAGTAGAGATTAAATCATCCCACCATAGATTATATGTATTTCCTGCATTCTCACCATAAATTACCAGGTAATAAATTCCATTGGAAGGAAGGATAAAGTCAATATATTCATTATCAGTAATAGACGAACTTTCTGTTATAAAAGTAAGAGAGACATCATAAACATCAATATCAATATCTCCAGCTGCGTGAGAGAAAATAAGATCTACCACTAAATGTTCATATCCAGAAGTTATATAAATTTCATACCAATCAACATCTGCTTGAATGCCATATCCGTTGAGGTCGTATAACCATATTTGTTCATAGGATGAGAGGTCGTATGCTTGAGTATAATCGTCATTCGGCTCATAATTATCATCACCGGGACCTGCCGTTAATGTGTCATTCCACCATAAATCATATTCATTACCTAGATTCGCATAATAAATTAAAAGATAGTAGGTGCCGCTAGAAGGAACAACATAGTTAATATATTCATTATCAGTAGTAGACCAACTTCCTGTTATATAGGAGAGAGAGACATCGTAAACATCAATATCAATATCTCCCTCAATATGGGTAAATGTCAATTCTACAAGTAAACGTTCATACCCCGGACTTATATAAATTTCATACCAATCATCATCTGCTTGAATACCAGGTCCATCAATCATACTCAACCATGTATCTTCATAAGCAGTAAGGTTATATGCTTGGGTATAATAGTCATTTTCCTCATAATTATCATCTGGGAGATTTGCATAATAAGTCAGTAAGAACTCATCCCATGACAAGTCAGTTGTGAAATCTAAAATTGATTCATAGCTACTATCATAATCCCCAGCTGCTCCTGGATAATAAATGGTAGTTCCGTGAAAGCCTGGATGATAAATTCCGTGTCCTTCATTTATCGTCATTGAATTGATGGTATTCATAATATTTTGTGATGCATTCTGAATTGCAGTATCAGAAATTCGATTATAAATTTGATATGAAAAATTGTACAAATCAATATATGTTAAATCATAATACGCCGCATCACACGCTCCTCTAGCATCTCTTATATCAGTTATATATGTGCCAATTTTAGATATTAATTCTAGTGCTAGTGATTCGATCGCAGCCGATAAAGTATTTTCCTGTAATAGATCTACAGCTGATTTAGTTTCAATACCACCAGTGCCATAATATCCCATATATCTATCTACTATTGTGTTTCCAAGAGAATTTGGATTCATAGTTGGAGTGGTCGTTAAATCACCTAGAATTGTGTCATAAGGCCATCCGTCTAATGGTACAACTTCCTCAGAAGCGACGCGTACTTGTGCTAAACTTCTAAGTTGATAGTCGATTTCTACATTTGCCATTAAACAGGCATCAAAACCAAGCACATCAATATACACTCCTGCTGTTGTAAGAGCTGTCTCCACTTCCTGGACTGTAAGATAATCACCATTAGTTTCATCATAACATACTCCTTTAAAGAGGGGATCATTTTTTTCTTCATGTCCTTTCCAACCAGCTCCATGATTCCATAGTACTAATGCATAATGATCTGAGGGGCGATATGTAACACCCCATGTAATGAAATCAGAAAGAGTAGATGACAACCCCATATTTTGTTCCCCTAGATCAGAATGCTGGTTAGCTATAGTTGGAGTCATTCCGGTGGTTATATGAAATCTTTTTGTTGTTGTCCAATCATCATAAGCTGTAGAATATCCTGAAATTCTATCAAATTGCACAAGAATATGAATATTAGCATCTGAGCCAACAGACGCCATTTCTAAGAAGTCATTAATCCCATCAACTTCTAGGTTATTATCAGCATCTAAATAGACTAAAAAAGTCCAGTCATTTGGAGATTTGCCTTGTGTTTTTGCTTTATCTTCTTGAATCAATTGTTCTGTGATTCTATCAGTTCTATATATTATCGTTGCTACAATATTAAAAATAAGAAGTAATACTAAATATACTACAATTTTTTTATAGATTTTTGCAGATTTCATAAAATAAGTATTATTCTTCAAAATATAAATCTAACATTTTTATTAAAAGTGCAATATTAATTCTTTATAATCGTAGTATATTCTTATGAGTTATTAATAATTGAGGAAATAGTTTAATGCAAAATGAGATCCTAGAACCTTCCGATCTATTAGATGACAATGGTGAATTAATTCAAAAAGGGTGGGCACGTAAACTATTACTTAAGTATGATCGCTCAAAAATTAAAGCAGGATGGCTTAGGATCAAAGAATGGGATTATTATGCTATTTTAAATCCCGATTATGGGGTATCATTCACCATTTCAGATTTAGGATATGCTGGATTAGTTGCAGCTGTGTGGTTAGATTTTAAAGAGAGGATTTTTATACCCGATGAAATAATGGTCTGGTTTACGAAGGGACATTTAAATTTACCTTATTCCTCTGAAACTGGAGATATCAATTTTTCTGAAAAAGGAATAACACTTTCATTTAAAAAAGAAGAAGAAAGCCGCATTCTTAACTTTAATTTTCCCAATTTCGACAATGGTCGAGGGCTTGAAGCAAATTTGGTATTATATCAAGATCCTAATATGGATACAATGGTAATTGCTACTCCATGGAAGGAGAAACCAACAAGATTTTATTATAATCAAAAAATCAATTGTATGCCTAGTCAGGGGTTTGTGCAATTAGGTAATCAAAAATACGATTTTACTGATTATAACAGTTTTGGGGTCTTGGATTGGGGTAGGGGAGTATGGACTTATAAAAATACATGGTATTGGGGTTCTGCTTCAGGAAAGTTAGAAGATGGAACTCCTATTGGGTGGAATATAGGATATGGGTTTAGTGATAGGTCTTATGCTAGTGAGAACGTAATATTTTATAATGGAATAGCACATAAATTAGATCAAATAACTTTCCATTTCGATCCAGAAAATTACCTGAAGCCTTGGAAATTTACAAGTAATGATGGGCGATTTGAGATGAATTTTGAGCCTATAATAGACAGGAATTCTAAAATTAACCTTCTAGTGCTAAAAAGCATTCAACATCAAGTCTTTGGCTATTATACTGGAACTCTTATTCTTGATAATGGAACTAAAATTCAAATAAAACGGCAATTAGGTTTTGCAGAAGAAGTATTTAACAAATGGTAAATTAGAATTTGAATTTTATAATTTCTAATAAATTAAATCATTATTCAACTAAACTAAATGTTCCCTCACTTTCACCACAATTGGGGCACTCTTCTGGAATATCATCCAGATCAAATTCAAATCCACATTTATCACATTGCCAAACCAAGAATTTTTACTCCATTTGGATGATTTAAATGTATTTTGATTAGTATACAAAGAAATTTATCTAAATTTAAAATATTTTTGAAAATAAAATTGTTTTTAATATTGTTAGACGGTACTATCCCCTTTTCAATACCAAAATTTTTCTAGTATTGCTTTAAATATTTAAATAGTATATGTAGATCTGATAGTCTATCAATAGGTTTAATTATGATATCCTCTGCTCCTAATTTAGTTAAAATATCCTGCTTTTTATCTTTAGAAACAATAGCAGATATTAAAATTACTGGAATAGCGTTATACTCACTTTTGGTTTTTATAATCTGGCAGAATTTATCTCCATTGATATTACTTGTTTTCAAGTTTATATCAACCAAGATAACTCTAGGAGTCAATATTTTCAATAAATATAATGCTTCCTCTGATGTTTCTACTGATTTAATGTTGATCCCTTTCTGTGAGAAAAAAGTGTCTATAGTTTTTCGTTCAAGTTCATTATCTTCAATATATAAAACATCAATTTTTTTCACAAATCTAACAATGTTTGGCTCCTCAAAATGATGCTTTATAGATTCTTCTATTCCTTCGAGCGCTTCTTTAATATTATTTATCACTTCTAACATACTTTCACGATCGTCATAACGATTTTCCAACATCAAAATTGAAAGTTTAAGAGGTGAAAGTTTTTGCTTCAATTCTTCATAAAAACCGTTGCCTTCTTCATACACATCAATAGCATTACTAATAAACTCATAATAGTACTTCTCATCATATTCTATTGGATGATCTAGTGTGTTCTTTTTAGCTACTATGTTTATATAATCAATGTTATTATCAACAAAATTTCTTATAAGATGCGCTTGGTTATTGATTTTGAACTCTTCCATAAAGTTTTTTAATTTAGCGTCAAGATATGGTTCTACATAAGAATACCATTTAATATCCTTCCTAACTTTTTGTAAATCTTTTATTTTACTATTTTGATAAACTTTAACTCACCAATTTTTGTTATTTTTAATTTTTTTCATATAATTGATAATATATACTTCTTTTTACCATGCTTTTGGGATTGTAATTATAAAATTGCTTCCTCTAGAAAAGTCTCCTCTTATTCGATCTTCAATCCATATTTTACCCTCCCACAAATTAATTAAGATAGCAACAAGAGAGAGCCCTATACCCATTCCTTTTGATTCTTTAGTCTTTCTATGTCCTTCTTGGAGGATTTCATACTTATCTATATCATCTATTCCAATTCCATTATCTTTAAATTCCAATTTTATGAATTTCTTGTTTAATTCTATTATTTCAGATATTGAAACTTCGATTTGGACTAACGTGTTCTTGTTATATCTAATAGCGTTTATAAATATATTCTCAAATACATCAAGTAGTAATTCATTAGCACTAACATAGATTGATTTAGCCTTAGAGTAAATCTTAATATCGATTCTTCTCCGTGGAAAATTTGCTTGAGCAAATTGAACTGCATTGTTCAAATTTTGTAAGAGATCAATTGGTTCTAAAAGCATTATACAGTCTTCCAATTCAGAAAGTTTTCTAAAATTTCTGACTAGTTTCTTCCCTCGATTTACTTGTTCTTCAATAAGTCTAAAATATTCCAGTATTTCCTCGTTTCTAGTTTCTTCTTTTAATAACATCATACATAATTCAAATGCATTGCTAATTGAATGAAATAAGTTTGAAATATCATGAATAAATAACCCTTTAAAGCATTTGGCTCTAATATAGACTTCATCATATATATTTTCCATCTGCATGATATTTTTCTCTCACTTTATGTTATCTTAATGTAAATACAGAAAAACTTCGTTATATAGTTACTTTCACACAACTTCTCACGAAGTTCGAACCTAATAAGTTACAAAAAAGAAAATTAGAATAATCTTAAATTTCAATAAAAGGAAAGGCTAGATTATTCAGCAATAATAGCGATTATTTTCTTAAATATTTCTTGATGATTTTGACGAGTTAAAGTAAATAATACAACTTCTGGCATCTTAAGAAGAAAATCCTTTAGTGGATGCTGCATTCTTTGGCCAATTGTTGCTATAATTTTAATATTTGAACTAAAAAAATTTGTGATTAGATTTTGAAATTTTTTAGAGAAAAGCTCCATTTTTCCAATTTCATCAATAACTAATAATTCTCTTTTATGAAATACTAAATTTTCTAATTTTGAGATTAGATTTTCAAATTCTTCTATAAAAATACAATATCGCCCTAATTTGTATTTTGTATTATAGTTCCCAATCCTTGCTAATTTTCCTATTTCTTTCGAATTAACATCTTCGAAATCAAAACCGATTCGATTACCTTCTTTTCGAACTTCTGGAGTCAAGAAGCCATGGATTGTATAATTATGATCAGAAAAATATTCTATCAATTTTACAATTAAAGTTGATTTGCCACTTCGAGGTAGACCTGTTATAAGGATTTTTTTATTCATTTAAATGATAAATCAAAATTATTAAATTTTTCTAATTCTATTTATCTAATTCTTTAAATTTCAATAAGAGTTCCTCTTGTTTATCAGATATTTTTTCCGGTACTTTTATATTTACAATGACATATTGATCTCCTCTTTCCTTTCCCCTTAGATAGGTTGCTCCGCTCTTTTTAATTCGAAATTCTGTTCCTGGCTGAGTTCCGGGAGGTATAGTCAATTCTTTTTCTGTTAACTTATTTTCTTTATAATCTAATGTAGGAACTTTGATTTTCCCTCCTAAAATTGCAGTTATAATATCTAAGTCTATTGGTGTATAAAGATCATACCCACGACGAATAAACTTTTCATTCTCTTTTATTCTGATCCCCAAATATAGATCACCAGGAATAGCATTTACAGAAGGAACATGACCTGCACCTTGAACTTTCAAATGAACTCCATTTTCTACGCCAGGAGGGATATTAACATGTATAGTTTTCTGATCAGGAACTACTTTTTTACCATTACAAACCTTACACTTCTTTTTAATTACTTTACCGGTTCCATTACAAGCATAGCATTCTGATTCACGAATAATAGTCCCAAATCCTGATTGCGTCATTTTTCTAATTCGACCTGTTCCTTGGCACTCTGAGCAATTTGTAATACTCGACGGATCTTCAGCTCCAGTTCCTTCACATGCGTCACAGGGAGTATATCGTTCTATTGAAACATCTTTTTTTACTCCAAACATAGCCTCTTCAAAACTGATTTCTAAATAATCTTCTATGTCTTGTCCAACTTCTCTACGCGGTGTTGATCTTCTTCTGGCTCTTGAACCAAAACTGCCAAACCCAAAATCATCAAATCCTCCAAAAGGACTAAATTCACCGAATATGCTTCGAAATAACTCATCGATACCAGGTATTCCGCCACGGAAAAAACTGCTCATATCAATATCTACACCACCAAATTCAAAACGGTCATAATTACTTCTCTTATCAGGATCGCTTAATACCTCATAAGCTTCTTGAAGTTCGATAAATTTTTCTTTTGCGTTAGGATCTGTTTTATTCATATCTGGGTGAAGTTTGCGAGCTAGCCTTCGATATGCTAGTTTGATATCATTTTGAGAAGCATCTTTGCTTACTCCTAATACCTCATAGTAATCTCTTTTTTTACCGGAACTCATAATCTCTTAGATTCTTGTTGTTATCGAATAAGGTTAAAAATCATGTAATTAAAATTGTTTCTGAAATTTAATTTTTTAGGTAATTGCTTTTTAAGAATATTAAAATTTAAAATTCTTATAAATTACATAACCTCTCAATTTAAATGATAAAGCGATTATAATTTTGACAAAATTATAAAACCTTATATATAACATTTACTTATCTAAATTCTATGGAATCTAATGAAATTGAAATAACTGAAAATCTTACAACTAGATATTATTTAGTCTTGGGCATTATCGTAGTTATCTTTATTGTAATTGCCGCAATGTTTAGTCAATTCCCCCCTGTTCTTTTTTACGTTCTAATTATTGAGGCAATTTTGGCGGCTATTATAGTTCCTCTTTGGATTTACGCCTATACTAGAAACAAATGGGTAACTTATGCCTTATCAAAAGAAAAATTCATGATTGTAAAACCAAAAAAAGTTCGCTTTGAAATTAGTTGGTCTGAATTTGATGTTATGAAATTCAAACTCTTAGGGAGTGAATTTGCTACACTTAAACCTAGAAAGCTAGAAAGGAAAAGCAATATATTCAAAATTAAATTTTTACGGGGAAATGAACAAATTAAAGATATAAAATTCGGTGTACTCCATAGACATAAAGCGAGAGAACTAGGTACGGCAATAATAAATTATGCAAAAAATATGGGTAAAGATATCATCTTAAAACAACGTGCTATAGAACTAAGAGGTCTAGATACCGAATAGAAGTTTAAATTAGATAATTTAGTTTTTTTTTATTTAAAATAATTGTAAAAAAAAAAAGAGTTTTATTCTCTTTCTTAATTAACTAAATTTATTTTTGTTTATATTAATTACTACTATTTACTCGTCAGAATCTTCGTCCCAGTCAACATCCACAACTTTCTTCTTCTCTTTTTCATCTTTCTCTTTTTTATATGTAGCACCACCAGCACCTGTCTCATCGACTCCACCTGGGGGTACACCGCCCATACCACCTGGAGGAACTCCACCCATACCGCTTGCAGCACGTTGAGCTTGCTCAGCTGCTTGTTGATAGACTTGATCTTGAGCTTGTGAAGCGTAAATTCTTTGTGAAAAGCTATACATAGATTTTTGCAGATTTTCTATTCCAAGTTTTATTCTTTGAACGTCATCAGTCTTGATATCTTCTTCTAGGGAACTTATTGCTGTTTCGATTTCTTTTTTTTCATTTTCCTGAATTTTATCTTTATTGTCTTCCATTAATTTCCTTGTTTGATAAATCATAGAATCAGCATTGTTTTTTACTTCAACTAATTCTCTTACTTTTTTATCTTCTTCTTCGAATTCTTCTGCAATTCTAACTTTTTCTTGGATTTCTTCAGGAGTTAAGCCTTGAGCTCCAGTAACAGTTATTCCTGTTTCTTTACCTGTTCCTAGATCTTTTGCCGTTACATGAACTATTCCATCAGCATCAATTGAAAACTTTACTTCAATTTGAGGAATACCTCTTGGAGCAGGTGGAATTCCCGTTAAATGAAACATACCTAAAGAGATATTATCTTTTGCCATAGCTCGTTCTCCTTGAAGAACGTTTATAGTAACTGCTGGTTGATTATCAGCAGCTGTACTGAACACCTGACTCTTTTCTGTTGGGATTGTGCTATTACGTTCAATTAATTTTGTAAATACTCCTCCTAAAGTTTCAACCCCCAGTGATAGAGGGGTAACATCTAATAAAAGAAGGTCTTCTACATCTCCAGCAATTACACCCCCTTGAATAGAAGCGCCAATTGCTACGCATTCCATAGGATCAACCGAATGCTCTGGTTCTTTCGCAAAAAACTTCTTAAATCTTTCTTGAACAGAAGGCATTCGAGTAGGACCGCCAACTAAGATTACTTTATCAACATTATTTACTGATAATTTCGCGTCTGAAACAGCTCTTTGCATAATTGGATCTAATCTTCTTAGTACAGGTTCAATTAGAGCTTCTAATTTAGCTCTTGTCAATTCTAAAGTTAAATGAACTGGATTACTTTCTTTCTGGCTTAAATAAGGAAGATTAATTGTAGTAGAAAGCGTTGTAGATAACTCAATTTTCGCTTTTTCGGCAGCATCTCTAACTCTTATCATTGCCTTATTGTCACCCTTAAGATCGATCCCTTCCTTCTTTTTGAATTCTTCGATGACCCAATCCACTAATATATTATCCATATCTGTTCCGCCTAATTGGGTATCACCCGCAGTTGACATAACCTCAACGACACCCTCCCCATATTCCATAAGTGTTATATCGAATGTACCACCTCCTAGGTCTAAAACACAGATCTTCATCAACTTATCTTTAGTATCTTTATCTAAACCGTAAGCTAAGCATGCCGCGGTTGGTTCGTTAATCATTCTAACAACTTCCAACCCAGCAATTTCGCCAGCATTCTTAGTGGCTGTTCGTTGCGCATCGTTAAAATAGGCAGGAACGGTAATAACCGCTTTTTTCACATCTTCACCTAAATATGAAGATGCATCGGTTTTAATTTTTTTAAGTATCATTGCGCTTATTTCTTCTGGTGAAAATTCTTGCCATTTATCTCCAACTTTTAATTTTGCTTTATAAGATGTGCCCATTTTTCGTTTTATTGCTGTGACTGTACCATCCGGATTTGAAACAGCTTGTCGACGAGCAGGCTCTCCGACGATTTTTCGTCCACTATCATCAAAAGCAACATAAGATGGGAACGCTTTTCCCCCGAGAGTCCGACCCTCGGCAGCAGGGATGATTTCTGGTTTACCGGTACCCGTTAATATAGCACATGCGGAGTTACTCGTACCAAGATCAATTCCCACTATTTTTTCTTTTCGAGTAGATGTTTTCTTTTCTTCTCCTTTCTTCTCATCATTCATAGTTAAAATATCACTTTTTCTTAGAATTTTGGATACTTAATAATCTAATCTTCAAAGATTTTTTAGACTTTAATAATTTAATCTTTATAAAATTGTAAATTGTTCCTATTAAGTAAATATTAATTAAAATAAAAAAAAAAATCTTTTGTTTATAAAGGAATTCTATATCATAAAAAATAAAATCGATAATCAATTTTAAATCATAAAATTATAATTCATATTCCAACGAATTATAAAGGGAACTGACATGGCAGAAGAAAATAACAACGAAACAAAAGAAGATGTCAAGCAAGAAGCTTCAGTGGATGCAAATATAACATCTCAAGAAACAGGATCGGCTCAGACTCGTTCTGAGGGAGAATTAAAAAGCGAAGAAGTCAAGAGATTGGAAGAAAAAGAGCATTATGAGTTAGATTATTTCTCGAAAGAAGATCTTGTTAAAAGAAATGAAACTCTCGAGAAAGAATTAGGCAAACTTAAAGAAAATGTCGAGAAATTACAAAAAGAAAATGTAGATTCTAAGAATAAATATATGAAATTACAGGCAGATTTCGAAAATGCTCAAAAAAGATGGGACAAAAACCGGCAAAATTTGAGGATTGAATACACAGCTTCTGTTTTAAGAAATTTTTTACCCCTATATGATTCTTTCAAGAAAGCTATTGGTAGTGATAAAGCTAATGAAACAGAGAAAAATATACTTACTGGATTTTTCAATCAATTTATAAACATCTATAAATCTTATGGGGCAGAGCCAATTCAAGTGAAAGAAAATGATATATTTGATTATAATATACATGAAGCATTAAGTACGATTGAAAAAGAGGATACTCCTGAGAATAGTATAGTAGAAATAGTCCAAGACGGTTTTAAATATGGTAAAGAAGTTATAAGATACGCAAAAGTAATAATTTCTCGAAAACCAAAACCAGAACCTAAGCCTGAAGAGAAAATTGAAGAAGAAAAAGAACAGATTATTGAAAGTCAGGAAGCCTTAAGTGATGAAAAGGGACTAAAGGAAGAAAAAAAGAAATCTAAAAAAGAAAAAAAGAAAGAATAAAACATAGATTTTTATTCTTTTTCAATAATAACTCCAAATCCTTTTTTTCGTGAATATTTACTTAAGATTGCACCTAAAATAGATAACCCTCCACTTAAAAAAGGAGCAATAATGGCAAATCCGGGATTAAAAGTTTCCCAATAACTAAGTTCTAATCCACGAAATTCATCAAAAAAGTGATTCATCATGATCTCCATCTGAATTATATAACTAAGTGTTACTAAAATAATAGAAATCCCTAAAATTATCCAAAATAATTCATATTTATTCGAATTTCCCTCTTTTACTGCTTTGGAGGCTAATACACATATCCAAGAAGCAAATATAAAAAGTCCAATGAAATGGATTAATTGTTGTAAAAATATAAGTATCGATGCTTCAGTTGGTATTGTTTCAAAGAACCAAAATACAGAATA
>JBHLKV010000072.1:0-12659 GCA_048886305.1 Candidatus Hodarchaeota archaeon | reverse complement strand
TTCCATTTTTTACGTAGAATTCTTGCAGAAAGCTCCATTTTCTCATCCAATATTGTAAAATAGTTATCTTCATTTTCAGATAAATAAGCATACCGAGGAAGATTTAAACTTACACTCTGAAGTGAGCCAATAGTAACATAATTATCCCATATATTAGCTGTTTTCCTCTTATCTGGATCAAGAATGCATTGCTCAATAACTTGATTACCGCTTAGAAATTTTCTGCAACATTGACTATGGATCTCATCTGGCATCCAATCTGGACACATGTTAAGAAAATAAGGACTCCCCATTGTCGCGACCTCTTCCATAATTTTTAAATATGATGGCTCAAATTCCTTTAACCATTCCTTCTTTATTTTAATTTCATGTTTAGGAAAAGCAAAAAGCTTACCATTATAATCACCTTGAATATAGACATCAGTTAAGGCATCAAACAATTTAAGGCATTGATCAATATAATCTCCATATTTTCCAACTATTTTTCCATGAGGTCCGACAGCAGGAATATCTAATAAACCTTTTGGAACAGTAGGAGTACAAGAAATAGAGGTAAAAGGTACTTGACCTCCTCTCGCAGCAAAAATTTGATTTGTTTCAAAAATTAAACACTGCATAGATTGTTCAATCTCTCTATCAGAAACCCGTTTAGCATATGGTGCCAGAAAGGTTGTAATATAATCATAACCTTGACCACCTGAAAATTCACCTTGAATGATACCTAACCATTTTGCTAGGTGAGTGACAGCTACCCGCAAGCTTCCTGCTGGACCAGATCTACTACAATGAGCCCAACTATCGACTGGAGGTAAACCATGCTCAAGAATTAACCTAGGATCCCACTCCTGACAGAATGGACGCAGGTCGAAATAACGGAGCATATGAATATGAATATCTCCGTATAAATGGGCATGAGCTTCTTCTGAATCTAAAATCCTTAAAAGAGAATATTCATCTGATATTCTATTCGCTGCCCAATGATGGATACTTTCAGGATTCATATCTTGATTTGCGTTTTCATTAACACCATTCTCTAAAATAGCTTCATAATCCATCAATGGCATTCCAATTCTAGTATATAACTTTCTTTCCTCTTCAAAATGTTGTTCTGATAAGATAGAACATACTATTTCTCTAATATGAGGACCAGAAAGAAAGCGAATACCAGATGATATAATTCTTCTTACCACGAGCTCAGTAATCTTATCAGCTGACTCTTTAGCTAATCCTGTTTCCTTAATAATGCTTTGTTCAATTTTCGAAGGATCAAATGATACTACGTCACCTTCAGTTCTAAACACTCTCGGTAACAAATTTTTTAATAAATCCCTTCTTAATTTTTCTTCCTTTTTAGCTTTAATAGTCTCAGAATTTGGAACCAAAACCAATTTAAACCATCACATTTTTAATTTTTTTCTATTCTTATACAATTAAAAGGTATAATATCGGGGTAACAATCAAATAATTTTGTCGGCAATATGAGCTGAGTCAAAAGAATTATTTAATGTTTATCTATCGTTAATATTTTACCTCTTTTGATATAAAAATTTATTTGTTTTTTCAATTTAAATTTAATTTATTAACTCCTTATTTGAAATTTAATAACCTGGTTATTTAAATTACGAAAAAATTATTTAATTTTCATACTGAATCCAAAATGTTATTAATTATTTATATCATTCCAATATATTCCAAAATTTGTCGTTGAATTTGTAAAAAAATTTTATAAGAATTAATTATGAGTATATTTAAATAAAAAAATTTGAGAACTAACATCAAAGGTTATTTTTATATGAAGAGATACATAATAAATAAAAATGAGGTTCAACCAATAAAAGCCTTAGAAGGAGTTTACCGAAGAACATTGACATATAACAATGATCTGATGCTCTGTTTCTTTATACTCAAAAAAGGGGCTGAAATTCCTTTACACAACCATAAAGAAACTCAAATTGGATATGTGATAAGCGGAAAATTGAAATTTTTTACTGAAGAAAGTGAATTTATTGCGAAAGAGGGTGATAGTTATATTTTTAATTCAAATGAAAAACATGGAGCGTTTATTTTAGAAGATGCTAAAGTTATTGATGTCTTTAATCCTTCTAGAGATGATTATAAATAAAATCTAATTGATTATTAGAAGAGTTGGATTTTGAGATTTAAATTTACCACACATATACCGCCACGGCAAAGATCGCAAACATGCAAAAGAAGAATTCAGCTAATAACCAATCATAAAAAAATTCCGCTTTCTTATCTCTATTATTTTTTATTTTTGTTGCTAATCCAAAACTTATGGCAGAATTAGTTCCAAAAAAAATTATTAAGCTAAACGATACAGCACCAATCGTTATGTCAATTACTCCTAAAAGGATATCAAAAAGTATCCAAATACCAGCAAATCCCCCCAAAGCGAATAGAAAAAACCATCCAGAAAATTGTATAATTTTCTCGAATCTAATATCTATTTCATACCTACTAGTTGGTTGTATAATGCGTTTTTTTTTAAATTTTGACATTTTAGATTATGATTCATGATTATTTAATAATATAAATTTTTATGATTCTTAATTTTTATTTTTTGAGCCAATTAAATTAAATATTCAATTAAGGTCTATTCTTTAAGAACAGAATAGCTTTAGCTATATCTCCATTACATTCTCTTAACACAGATTCTGCTTCTTTTGGATCTACATTTGCTTGTGATGCCACTAACATTATATCATTTTCAGTTATTTTAGGTTTTATTTCAGATTCATCTATAGGTTCTGCTAATTCTCTGTCTTCCTTTTCTGAAATAGCTATCTCATCTGGCAGGAATTCTTCCGTTTCTCCGATTACTTGATATATTTCTTGACCAGCTTGCTTCATTAAGATCACTTCTGGTTGGTTAATAACTAAAGTTTTATCAGAACTTTCAATGATTACTCTATTTGCATTCACTTGATCCATTTCTATACCTTGCTGTGCCATTCTTCTACGCATCTGCCTTGATCCAAATTGTGATCCTTCTCGGGGTTTAACAGTCTGAGGTCTTTTTGGTTTACTTTTTTGTTTTTCTTGCATTTCTTTTGGTAGTTTTACCATTTTTATCACTTCATAGGTTATTTATCTTATAATAATATAATTAATTGAAATTTATATTTTTGATTTATGGGCTCCTTTTCTAACATTTATAGCAATACCACTTGAAAATACTTTCATAAAAGGAATAGGAATTTTTAATCTACCAATCGCTAATAACTCATCATTTTGATTTACAATAATAACCTCATCTAATGGTCTTAATGTATTGTCAATCATAATAACATGTTTACAAAAAACATTTCTACCTTTTTTAATATATTCTGAAATCTCACTTAGAACTACGACTCTTAATCTCGGAGTTCTACAATTTTCTATAATTTTTTTAGCAGAGTATAAACTTAAAGTAAAAAAACCGTTTTTAGGCTTTAATGTAAGTAATAAGTTATTCTTATAATATATATATCTAATCCTATTAGTATTTTTGGATCGTTCAATTTGTATGTTATTCATATCATCGAATAAGATATCTGTTATATCGTTTCCAAACTGGTAATCCGAAATACCTTTAATTTTTCTTAAGTCTAGTAAAAATTCAGTTCCCATTTTAAATTATAACAAAAATTTGTTACTTTTAAAAAGAGTTTAGGGCATAAATAGTTAATATAAAAATGGATTTAGGAATATAGTCTAGACTCAATAGACGCATCTTTTATTTTATTCATAACTTTGCTTATTGCATCTAGAAAGTCTTCAAAAACAATCATTTCTGCATCCTTTCTTATAGCAAACATTCCAGCTTCCGTAGAAATCGCTTTAATATCTGCTCCAGTTGCTCCTTCTGTTAGATTTACTAATCTTTTAAAATCTATCTTATCTTCAGTATTCAAACCTCTTGTATGAATTCTGAAAATGGCTTCTCTTGCTCTCTCATCTGGAATTGGAAAATTAATCATTCTATCAAATCTTCCAGGTCTTAATAATGCGGGGTCTAATATATCTACTCTATTTGTAGCACCTATAATTTTAACATCACCTCTCTGTTCAAATCCGTCCAATTCACTTAATAATTGCATTAGTGTTCTTTGTACTTCTCTATCACCAGATGTGGCTATTTTTAGTCTTTGTGAACCAATTGCATCTAATTCGTCAATAAATAGTATTGTTGGGGCTTTATCTTTTGCCAAATTAAATATCTCTCTTACTAATCGAGCACCCTCACCAATAAATTTTTGGACCAACTCAGATCCTATAATTCTTATAAATGTAGCTTCTGTTTCATGAGCAACTGCTTTTGCTAATAAAGTCTTTCCGGTACCAGGAGCTCCATAAAGCAAAACTCCTTTAGGAGGTTCAATACCTATTCTTTTAAATAGTTCTGGTTTCTTGAGTGGTAATTCTACAGTTTCTCTTACTTCTTGCATTTGGTCTTCAAGTCCTCCAACGTCTGCATATGATATATCTGGGATTGAATCTATTACTTCCATACCTTTTACAAAAGGATCCAATTTTGTGGGCAAAATTTCCATTATAGCAAATGTTCTTTGATTTAAAGCAACTCTCATACCAGGAGTTAATTTTTCATTTCTTACTTTTCTGCTAGCATTAACAACAAAACTCGGCCCAGTTGAACTCTTAACTATAGCTCTTCCCTTATCATCTAAAAAATCTATTATAGTTGCTGATACCAGTGGTGGTTCTCTTAATCTATCGATTTCATTTCTTAAACTATGTAATTCTTGTTCCAATCTTAAGCGTTCAGCGTCTAGTAGCTGCTTCTCTGTTTCTAAATTTCGAAGTCTTTTTTCTAGATGTCTTGTATAAGTAATAAGATATTCTCCATCTTTGGTTTCTTCTTTTTTTCTTTTATCTTTTGTTGTTGTCAAATAGAATATACCCCTTTATATCTTACATTAATTTTAATTTTTAAGAAAATTTCTTAAAATATTAATAAACTTTTAATCTTTTAAATTTAAGGTTGTAACTTTATTATCGTAAAGAAATCTCGATTTTTAAAAAATTTATATATTATATTTTATAATGATTACCCATTAAAACAATAAATTATAAGAGTTCTTGTTCCAATTTTTTAAGTATAATATTCATAGAATTATTTAAGATTCAAATATGTCGAAAAAAGGAACTGGTAATTATAGTAGGGAGTGTCCTATTTGTGGAGGTATAATATGGGGAAAAGGACAATATGTTTTACTTGAGGGCGCAAAGATCGTTGTGTGCCAAAGTTGTGCTCAACATGGTACTAAAATCTATGAAAGACCAAAACCCCCTCAACAAAAAAAATTAAATTATAGCCAAACAATTTCTGCTTCTAAAAAATCCAAGCCTAAACAAGATTCATTTGATAACGTTGAAATAGTCCCAGATTATGCTAAAAGAATCAGAAATACCCGAAATTCTCGCAACCTTAATCAAGAACAATTTGCTCAGAAATTAAATGAAAAACCATCACTGCTACGAAGAATTGAAGCCGGGAAAGTTGAACCTACAATAAAATTAGCACAAAAAATTGAACAAACCTATCATATAAAGTTATTAAAAAAAGTTGATGACATAGAAGCAAGTTTGAACGGTAGTAAGTATATAAAAAAATCAGGTGGTTCCTCGCTTGGAGATATTGCTTTTATTAAAAAAAAGAAGTAGCAGCATTATATCTGAGATTAATGATTTATAATTATTTTTTCTGAAGTTTTTTAATTGAAACAATAGCGGAATTATATGCCCCTGATAGCCCTGATTCTTCAGGAATATCAGGTGTTAAAAAGTTTACATTTAAATTCCTTTTAGAACCTAATGGTGAGCCTGAATAAATCAATGCTATACCTTTTTTCAGAGACTGTAATTCTCCAAGAATATATTTAGATTTTCCATATTCATTTGAAACTAATACTTCTTCACCAATTTCTAAACCAAGATTTTCAATATCAATTTTGCTTAAAAATACTTTTTTGAATACGTCTAAATACTGAGGATTTATTTGTCCAAGTTGCGAATGTATAAAAAATTTATGAGATGGAGAGATTAATAAAAACTCATTTTCCTTTTGTTCAAAAAGTTTATTATTCTCAAATTGAAAATAGGAACCAGATAACTTTATTTTCCCATTTGAAGTTGGAAAAGACAAGTCCTTAAAAGGAAGATCATTTTGATTAAATAATACGTGGTATCCTTGAGTTTTAATGTTTTTTTGAATATTTGAGGGTAATAATTTTAAACAATTCTGTATTATAGACTTCTCATCCTCATGAAAAATGGTGTCCTTTGACCATCCGAGTTTCCAAGCTAAACGCTGATAAAACTCATAATTAGATAAACAATCGCTGTATGGGCATGGACCTGCTTCATTGATAGAAATCCCTGGAATATAATAAGGAGTAATTAGATCATGAGACTCCAAATCAAATTTTGAAGGGATAACAATATTTGCATATTTTGTAGTTTCATTGAAAAATAATTCTTGTACAACAACAAATAAATCTTCTCGAGATAACGAATACCTTATCTGATTTTGATTTGGAAGTGAACTTGCTGGATTAAAATTGTATATAAAAAGCATTTTATAATCCTCCGACATCAATGCTTGACCTAAGTTTATCAAATTTGTCCCTGGGACAGCTGAATGCTTAGAAGATTGAGTAATATATTCTAGAAGTGGAGGAATAAAACGATTATTAAAATCACTTTGGGAGTAAATTAGACCGGTACCAGGTTTTCCTAAATTACCAAGGATTATTTGAATTAAGGCAATTGCTTGGATTATTCTCCCTCCATAATAATCTTTCTGAACGCCAAATCCCACATTGAAAATAGTATGATGTTTATTTTCGACCAAGAGTTTTACAAAATTATTAATGGATTGGATATCATCACCAAGTTGTGCTAAAATTCTGCTCTCATCTATATTTAAAACTTCTTCTATTAATGATTTGTAATTATCGACATTTTGCATTAAAAATTCTTTATCATGGTTAAAAGAACTGATTAAATATTTAATTATAAGTTGAGCTAATAGATAATCAGTGCCTGGATATGTGTGAATGAAGAGATCAGATTTTTCAGCTATATGAGTAAATTGAGAATCAATAACGACTAATCTCGTTCCCTTTTTTATGGTCTTTTTAATAAGGTGGTAAGCATGTATATTTCTGTTAGTAAGGTCACTCCCCCAAACTACAATTAATTTGGTTGAAATATTCATTAATTGAAATGGATTTGTAGTTGAATAAGTTCCAAATAATTTAGTAATTCCCGCGCAACCTCCTTCATTACAAATTCCTCCATATGTAATCTTGGCCCCTATTTTTCCAAAAAATCTTAATGGAGCATATCTTGATAATAATCCATAATTTCCCGCGCTAAATGCAGCAATGATAGAAGTTGATCCATATTTTTTTATAGTTTCACTTACTTTTTTTTTAATTTTATCTAATGCCCTTTCAAGAATTATTGGTTTAAAATTATTTTCTCCTTTTGGACCATCTCGGATAAAGGATTTTTTTAACCTTTTTGGGTGATAAATTAATTCTTCCCTATGATTTAATTTAGAGCAGAAAAAACCATCTGTAAAAGGATGAGTTTTTGATGGTTTAGCATATAAGAAATTACGTTCAGGAGCATCATCGTTCCATACTCCCTGAAATACACATGATCCATAACAATCCTTTGAGCAGGTTCCAAATCTCTTTTTAATTGAGAGTTTTTCAAGGGAATTCATTTAGGGACAATATAAATTTTTTTAAAATTGAAATGAGAAGTTAAGAAATGATTAAGTCTTTCTATCTATAGCAATTTTTGTTTTTTGATTAAGTACAACTTTTTCCTTTAAGAAATTTATGATTTTTTGATTATCCTGAGCTTCTAAAGCCCCTCCACAATTAGGGCATCTAAAATTAAGCTCAAAAGCTTCATCAAAATTATATTTAATATTTTGATCACTACAATTTTTACAAACGAAAAAATAATTATTTTCTTCAAATTGTAACCTATCTCTAAGTTTTCTTTCAAGAAATTTTCTTTTTTCTATTAAAATTTCCTCTAATAAATCAAATTCATGCCACCAATAATAAATAAACCAACCAGTGCTTTTATCGCGAATTCGCCTAAATTGGGCTAATTTTTCAGAATATAATTTATATAATGTTTTACGAACAGTATTAAGTTTTAAAATTTCACTATCATCAGGTTCAAAATCAATATTTTTTCCCTCAATACGATCTTTAATATTTTCTGTTATATCTTCATCAGTTATATCTTGAGATTCAGAATTTAAAAGCTCTCGACCAACTTCAATGGCGATATCTCCTCCAATAATATATAAAAATGAACGCAAAAAAGGATTTAAATTTTTAATTAAAGTATACCCCCTTCTTAATTTGGTCTTATTTTGGTATATTTAAATTTTTTATGAAAATTAAATTTTTTTAAAATATAAGAATAAAATGATTAAACAACAATTTCATATTGCTTTTCTATAATCTCGCCATCTACTTCAATAGATCGTAGTAATTTACCCTTTCTTATCGCCATAATCCGTAATAAACGCGAATCTTTAAGATTTTTTGGAATATCAATATCTGTGATTTTGTAATTATTAAATATAATAATAGATTTCCAAGTATCAGGAAGTTCTGATTCGAAATCAGGCACAGAATGGTTTAATACAGTCTTTAAATTTTTTTCTGTATTACTTATATATCCTGTACAAAATTGAATTCTGGCATTCACATCATCTTCTTCAATTTTTTTCTTAGACGGTTGAGGAATATTTTTTTTGGTTATAACTTTGCAATTTGGATTTAAATTTAGAGACAATAAAAAATAACTATTTTCTCGAAATGCTTGAATACTTTCGAGTAACTTGTCTTTAACAGTCTTATCTAAAATATTGACTTTATAATTTTTAGTTTGACCAGTAGCTTTTTTCAAATTCCAATTAAATCCTAAATTAGAAATATCCGCACTGATATCAACACCTGATATTAATGTACCTTTTATTTCAAAAACCTTATTTGGATCTGAAATAGATTTTGTAACAACTTCAAGAATTAAATCTTCGTACTCATGACTTCCTTTTAAGGTCATTTTTGCTTTTGTTTTAGAAATCTTCATCGCAGGGCCTATAAAATCACCTTTAGAGTACCTATAGAAATGGCGATGTATACTCTTATAATTATTTGCTGGATCCTCTAAAATTGGAGACTCAATTACTTTTAGTAAGAAATGCATTTTTAATTCAGTATTTAAATTATAAAGTAAAAAAATATTTTAATATTTATCAAGAGATCATAATTTTAAATATTATTCATTGATAAACTTAAAAAAATAAATCATATTTTTAAATACTAACTATAAAACTTCAAATCTATTAGATATGCCAGCAATCCCTTCATTAGCATTATGGGTCCTAGCTTGGGTTTTTCTCTTCATTGGATTAGTATCATTAATAGTTTTAGTCATATATACAAAATATGGTAGAGAAATATCAATTCGATTATCATTAATAAGTATTATAATTGCGTCAATATTTTTAGGATTCTCTGTTCACTTCTTTTTATTAAACTGGGGTATTTACTAAATTTGTCAATTTGAAGATAAAGAGTTTTCCATTTACAATTTATTCAGTTAACATTTAAAAAAGAAGCAATCTAATATTCTTATTACTATATAATTATTTTTAAAATAAGAAAAAATTAGAGTATTATTATGATATTTCAAAACGATACAGAACCTATTTTTTTTATAATATGGTTAATACTGGCAACAATCATCGTAGCATTGATAATTTATATCGTTGTCATTCTATTAGAATCCAAAACTAAAGCTTCAGATAAAAAGTTTATGATCATTATATTAGCATTTCTTATAGTTCTAATTTTACCGATTGTTTTGAACGCTGTTACTCAAGTATTGGCTGCAATAGGAGATGCTCTAGTAGATATGAGAAATGCTCTTGATGAACATGATAGGGGAAGAAATTATTTAATATTACTTTCACCAGTTATTGGATTCCTATTACTTTTATTGTTAGTGAAATATTTAATTGATATACCATGGGATAATGCAATCTGGATATCTCTATTGCTTTTATTCATATTATATATACTGTTTACACTAATACCAGAATTATACACATTTATCTTTGAATATGAAATAATAATTACATATGATTAGAGTATAACTTAGTGTCCCTTCTAAAATTAATATTTAAAAAATTTTTTTTAAATTTTTTCTTTTAATTTAAGCCTAGGTGCTAAACCTAATGACATCATTTCCTGTAACAATAATTTAAAGGCATAAGAACATACAACTTTAGAAATTACAGTACCTTCTCCACATACAGGACAATATCTTTTATCACGATTGCGATCATATACTGCTAAAAGCCCACATTTTTCACATACTAAAATAACAGTTCTATCAGATTCATCCAATAAACGTTCTTTTAATAGCAATGCTGATCCATGACCGACTAGACAGTCACGCTCCATTTCACCAAATCTCAATCCACCTTCTCTAGCTCGACCTTCTGTTGGTTGTCTTGTTAATATTTGGACTGGACCACGGGCTCTAGCATGAAGTTTATCTGCAACTAAGTGATAAAGCTTTTGATAATAAATAGGAGCACAATATATTCCGGCTTCATATTTTTCTCCTGTAATCCCGTTATACATTACTTCTCTTCCATTAAATTCAAAACCCGCATCAACTAATTGTTCTTGAAGTTTAGTGATATCTGTCCATTCGAACGCTGTTGCATCACCTAATTTTCCATTACAACACGCTATTTTTCCACTAATGCCTTCAAAAAGTTGCCCTAAAGTCATTCTTGATGGCATGGCATGAGGGTTAACAATAATATCAGGAATTACGCCCGATGAGGTAAATGGCATATCACATTCGGGTTGAACAAGACCTAAAACACCTTTTTGTCCATGTCTAGAAGAAAATTTATCTCCTAATTCAGGTATTCTTAAATCTCTTACTTTAATCTTAACTAATTTATTTCCATCTACAGTTTCAGATATAATTACAGTATCAACTATTCCCTTCTCATTATGGCGCATATTTTTAGATGTTTCTCTTCTATTTGGTTGCATTAGTTCAAACTCTTCATAGGATTTTATGAATCTAGGTGGAGAAGTACGACCAATAAGCACGTCTCCTCCATTTACTTGAGTTTCTGGCTCTATTATCCCATCAACTTCAGATAATAATCGATAAGATTCCGCAGACTTGAATCCTCTAACCCCTCTCTCTGGAATCTCGAATTTATCTACTTCACCTCCTGGATATTTTCTTTCCTCTGCATCATAAGTTCTAAAGAAATGACTACGAGCAAGTCCACGTTCAATTGATGCTTTATTGATTATTATTGCATCTTCTATATTAAATCCTTCAAAACTCATCATTGCAATAATAAAATTTTGACCTGCTGGACGCTTATTAATCCCTATTATCTCCATTGGACTCGTTTTCACTAGTGGTTGCTGAGGATAATGTAATGTATGTCCTCTTGTATCAAGTCGCAAATGCATGTTTGCTGCAAATAAACCTAAAGCTTGTTTCACCATTCCTGCCTCATAAGTATTTCTTGGAGATTGATTATGCTCTGGAAAAGGAATAATAGATGCACATATTCCTAAAATAGCAGCTGGAGAAATCTCTAAATGGGTATGTTCTGGTGTAATATCGTCTTCAAACATAGCAATATAGGCATTCTCCTCTTCCTCTGCGTCCAAATACTCAATCACACCTTTTTGAATTAAATCTGACCAAATATATTTCTTCTGGATAAGTTTTTCTATATCTTCTTTTAATATGAGTAATTTGCTATTCTTTAGAACAAAAAGAGGTCTAGTTGCTCTCCCAGCATCACAATTAATTTGGATTTCTTTCGAATCATGATAATAACCAATATTTACATGCTGTCCAATTTCACCTTTCCTACGTTTTTCTCTAATTTGGTGAATGAAGGGATTATATTGTTGATGAATACCAACAAGTTTTCCATTTAAAAATACTTTTACCTTATCTCCTTTGATATTTTTAACCTCGTTTATAGGTATTACACCTAAATCGATTAGAATATTCTCAATGATGTTTTCATCTGCACCTACTGAAATTATTGATGCTAGGCCAAGGTTTTTAACTAAACCACAATTAGGACCCTCGGGAGTTTCAGCGGGACAGATTTTTCCCCATTGAGTAGGATGTAAATCTCTAGCTTCAAAATGAGGTTGGCTTCGACTTAAAGGTGATATAACTCTTCTTAAATGACTTAAAGTTCCAACGTGATTAGTTCGATTTAATAACTGACTTACTCCTGCTTTACCCCCTACCCAATTTCCAGTAGCTAGAGCATGTCTAATCCTTTCAGTAATTACATCTGCTCTTACTGCTGTTTTGATATTAGGGGCTCTTCCTCGAACTGCTGTTCTTTCTAATTGATATTTAATATCTTTTACAAGATTCAAGAATGCTACCCTGAATAATGACGTGAATAACTCTCCCGCTAATTTTAATCTTTTATTTGCATAATGATCTTTATCATCTGGATCTCTAAAACCTAAAGCAAGTTCCATTACTTTCTGTGCCATTTGTCCTAAATAATATGCTTT
>JBHLKV010000071.1:0-13091 GCA_048886305.1 Candidatus Hodarchaeota archaeon | reverse complement strand
AAATTTATCATTATCTTCTTTTTTCCCGATTGTTATTCTAAGATAGTTATATAGGCCTGGTTTACTAAAATGTCTTATAAGTATTTTCATCTCTTTTAGATCCCATATAAATTTCAATGCTTTTGACTCATCTTCAAATTTTACAAAAATAAAATTAGCATCTGATGGCAATACGGAAATTCCAGGATATTTATTAAGTTCCTTAGTTAACCTCTCTCTTTCTTCAATAATCTTTTTATTTTGATCATAAATTTTCTTTCTATGTTTAATACAAGATAAAGCAGCAACTTGTCCTAAATAATTTGTGTTATAAGGTAATTTAACTCTATTCATTTCTTTAATGATATTAGGATCTGCTAATGCATATCCGATTCTTAAAGATGCAAGTGAGAAACTTTTTGAAAAGGAACGATTAACTATTAAATTTTTAACTTTTTTCAACAATGGTAAGCAAGTTTTATCTGAGAAATCAGCATAAGCTTCATCCACAACAACAATACCTGGAAAACTCCCACAAAGCTTTAATATGGTTGCATTACCAAATGATTGACCATTAGGATTATTAGGTGAATTAATAAACAATAATTTTCCCTTTGCTGAATAGGCAGATTCTGGTATTGAAAAATCGTCATTTAATTTTATTTCATTAACTTTTGCATTATAAAGCGTAGCTAATACCTTATATAACCCATATGTTGGATAAAATACAACAATTTCGTCACCAGAGTCAATAAATACCTTAAAAATAACATCCAAAATCTCATCAGAACCATTACCTATAAAAATTGAATTTCTATTAGTTAAGGTATCTTTATCACTTAATAACACAGATAAAACCATCTTTCGAAGTTCAAATGATGTTGGATCGGGATAAAGTCTGATATTTTCATTTATAGACCTCTTAATATCATTTAAAATTTCTGGAAGAGGGGGATAGGGATTTTCATTTGTATTTAGGATTACCCAACCATCATCAGTGGGCAGTTCTTCGGTTTCGTAAGTAGAATAATTCTTAAGATTATTTCTTACTAATTCATTTAGATCCATATCTTTTACCCTTTGTATGTTTGAAAATTTTGGTTTTTATGATTTTTATAATAACTCAATAATTTATGCTAGCGCATAATATAATTTAATTTTTGTCTTTTGTTCTCTCTTAACCTTTCATTCAAAATATTCTTCTATTCTGTCATCCATATTTAATATCAGAGCAATGGTTTGAGATAGTTCATAATCAGAAATGTTGTCTTTATTAGATAGTTTTCTCGCAAGCCCTTGATATTGTTTTTTTATTAAGGGAGATGATAAATTCGTAAGTTTTTGAGTAAAAGAGTAAAGATTTAAATAGGCTTCATTATAATCACCTTCTTTTAGTGATGTTTTTCCTAGTTTATTTACTGCTTCTGTTAATAAGGTTTTCACTTTCTTTAGGAAAAAATTTAACTTGATTTTTGTATCTTCTATTGTTTTTCTTAAAATTTTCGCCTCATTCTTATATTTAACGTACCCCTCATTATCTTTAATATCTTCAGAGATTTCAATTAATTTTTCAATGATTTTTAATTTTTGAAAATAATTATTTACCCTATTTAATCTGGAAATTAAATAGTCTCTTTCTTTGATCAAATTTATTTTCGATTGTTCAGTAATTTCTCGTTTTTGAATGGAAATCGACTTTATAATTTTTTTAATACTGAAATCTTTAATTGATCCTGAACCAGATTCTCCTGTTAATTGTTTTTTTGAATGAATTAGATCGGTTAATGGCTGATCTAAAATTAAAAATTCATTTACATTGGCTCGCCATTCAATAAACAATTCTTTATGATTTAAAATGATCTTGATGAACTTTGGAAACATTCTTTTTAGGAGTTTAAAATCTTCTTTATCAGCAATTATTACTAAGTCTGAATTCGTGTCTGGAATTAATGAGGTAAATATGATGTAATCTCCTAATTCAATTGTCTTTAATTCTTTTGAACCCTCAAGTAGAATTTCTGAAATGTATGATTTTATCGCAGAAAAAAAAGCACCGAACATTTCCATCTTTCCATCACTAACATCTTGAAAGACTTTGTTATATAAAAGTAGCCCAGACTCTCTTTGATAAAGAAATAAGGAATAGATCACGCTTAGATTTAAATGAAAATATGAATAAAAATTTTTTTAAATTAATTTTTGTGTTATATTCGACAAAAGGACTGAAATTCTAAATGTTATTAATAGAAAAAAATTTTAAAATTTATATTTCTTAATTATCTATGATTAAAAATTCACTTAAAGAAAACTCAATTTTTAAATTTAGTAAAACTATTAATTTTATATTAAAATTATAACAAATAATAATGAGAGTTGATTTGCAATTCAATTTGGTCTTATGTTCAACGTCGAAGAGGGTGGGGTAAGTACTCCTATTCAATGGTCGAAAGAAACTCTTACAGATGATCGATCTGTCATAATTTTAGATGAATCAAGCCAAGTAATATGGTTATGGCATGGAGCTAGGCAAGGATTGGTAGCACGTCGAACTGCTTTAAGACAAGCAGAATCACTTAAGGGTCATGGTTACACAGTAGGAAAAAGTATTCTTGGACGAGATATAAAAGATATATATGAAATAGACCAGAGAAAAATTGGTAGGGATCCAGAAACAGACCAATTAAATACAGAATTTCAGAAAGTATTTAGTAGGAACTATAAGGAACTGGATGATTTTGTGGTTACGTTCGATATGAAGGAAGTAATATTGCCTGCTGCAAAACCCGTAGTAAAAGAAGAAATTAAACCAGTGGCTGTACCAGAGCCTCAACCCATGGCAGTATCGGAGCCTCAACCAGTGACCGTACCAGAACCTAAACCTGAACCTGCCAAAACCTCAGAAGTTATAGAACCCGCTGCTCCACAGAAACAAGTTAAGGTAGCTTCCGAATATGCTACAGAAGAGGCAATGCCTTCTATAAAACCAACCCAAAAACTTGAACCTACTGAGCTAGTTTCTAAAATACAGCTTACGACTGATGCTAAAGTCGCATTTGTAATTAGCGGTATAATTGATCACTTTGCTGATGTTTGGATTTCAAAAAAGGAAGATGGTAGTATTGCAGTTGAGGAAATGAATGGACCTATTTGCACTTTTTCTTTAAAGGAAGGAGGTAAAATTAATTTTACATCTGGTAGTTTTTCTGGAATTGATCCAAAAGTAAAAACCGCCATTCAAAAGAAATTTATTGATCTTACAAAACTATTATAATTTTTTTATTACTATTTTTTTTATACTAGGATTTAATACCAGTTTTTTTCTTAGTTCCAATTATTTAATAATAAAATAAATCTAAAATGAATTAAATATGAAATTTGTTAGGCTAGCCCAGTTATTTTCAAAATTAGAAGGTACAACAAAAAGACTTGAAATGATAGATATTTTATCAGATTTTTTTAATATAATTAAGGAAAAGAAAGATTTTGAAGATTTAGATAAAGTCATATATCTTTTGCAGGGACAACTTGCTCCAAATATAAAACAGTTTCCTAAAATAGGGCTTGCAGAAAAAATGATTATCGAAGCAGTCTCATTACATTCAGGGATAGATAAGAAAAAAGTAAAAGAAATTTTAATTAAGAAAGGAGATGTTGGAGCCACAGCTGAATTTATATTATCTAAAAAGAGGACCCAAAAGTCTTTATTTGATTTTGAAACTGAAAATACAGACTTAAAGTCTTTTTTAGAGATTTCTGAACTCTATTCATCCTTAAAGAAGATTGCATTAACAGAAGGGGCAGGATCACATGATGTGAAGCTGGGAATATTGAGAGGATTAATGAGAAAGTGTTCTCCATTAGAAACAAAATATTTATTGCGAATTATTACGTCTACATTGAGAGTTGGGGTCCAATCTCCTACAATAATCGAAGGTTTATCACTTGCTTTTACTAATCTGAAAGAAAACAAAAATTTCATTGAGAGAGCTTACACATTACATCCAGATCTAGGTAAGATCTCAAAAATATTAGCAGAGAAAGGGTTAGAAGAAGTAAAGAAGATAGATATTGAATACGGTACCCCTATCCTTAGTATGCTTGCCTCAAGGGAAATCTATACTGAATTCATTAATAGATTAGGAATCCCTTTTGTTGCTGAACATAAATTGGATGGAGAGAGACTTCAAATCCATAAAACGGGTAATAATGTAATATTATTTTCTCGTCGCTTACTAGATATTTCAGAGCAATATCCAGATGTTTGTCAGGTCATCAGAGAAAATATTAAAGCTGAAAATGTAATAATCGAAGGGGAAGTTGTAGCAATGGATCCTTTTTATGAAAAAATGCTTCCTTTTCAAGTTTTAAGCCAAAGAAGACGAAAGTATGATATTGAAAATATCGCTAAAGAAATTCCAGTTTGTCTATTTATATTTGATCTTTTAAAATTTGGCAATATATCATACGTTGATAAATCACTTCCAGAACGAAGGGAAAAACTTGAGGAAATTGTTGAAGAACGAGATGAATTAAGGCTAGTCGAATCCGTGTTGATAAATTCAACTGATGAATTACTTGAATTCTTTAATAAAGCGAGAGAAGGAGGAACAGAGGGAATAATGGCAAAATCAATTAAGGAAGATTCAATTTATCAAGCAGGAAATCGTGGTTATAAATGGCTTAAGCTAAAAAGTTTAGAAGGAGGGAAATTAAAAGATACAATTGATCTTGTTCTAATTGGTGCCTTTTATGGTAAGGGTCGGAGAACCGGGGTATATGGAACTTATATTGGTGCGGTTTATAACCCTGAGAATGATAACTTTATAGCTTTTACCCGTTTCTTCTCAGGATTGACTGATGAGCTATCTGAATCATTAACAAGAGATATGGAAAATTATAGAGTGGAAAAGAAACCAAAAAATGTCATTTGTGAAGATAAACCTGATGTATGGTTAAAACCAGAAGTAGTAATGGAGATTACTGGTGATGAGATAACGATTAGCGATAAATTTGCTACTTTAGGATATTCTATGAGATTTCCTGTTTTTCTTAGATTACGTCCTGAGAAAGGTCCAAAAGATATAACAACCATAGATGAGATTAAGGAATTGTATGAAACACAATAATTTCGTTATTGGAATTTTTAAAAATAGATTTTAACACCTTTTTTTTCCAGTTCATTTAAAATCTTTAAGGATTTAGTTATATTATTTTCTGATAAATATAATTCTCTCAACTTAGTGAGAGATTTAAGTGATTCTGGTAATTTATTCAATCTGTTTCTTGATAAATATAAATACTGTAGAGAAGTAAGATTGCCAATATTATCTGGAATGGTATTTAACTTATTCTCACTTAAATTTAATACACTTAACGATGTTAAGAGGGTGATTTCCTCAGGGATTGCTGTTAATTCATTTCTTTCTAAATCCAATACCTTAAGACTAGTAAGTTTTCCTATTGAATTCGGAAGTTCTCGTATTTCATTCCAACTTAAATTAAGGACCTCTAATGAATTGAGACCACCTATTGTTTTTGGAAGGTAATGTAATTTATTATCATGTAAATTAAATTCTCTAAGTGAAGATAGATTGCCAATAGTTTCTGGCAATGTCTCTATCTGATTAAGTCTCAAGTTTATTATTTCTAATTTGGAGAGAGAGCCAATACTTTTTGGGAGCTCTCTAAGTTCATTTTTCCAGAGGAATAATTCCTTTAAAGAAATAAGTGACCCTATTGTTTCCGGTAATATTTCAATATTATTTACATTTAGATTTAATCTTTCAAGTGAAGATAAAGCACCAATCCATTCTGGGAGGTTAATTAATTGATTATATCTAAAGATTAAGGTTTTTAATGATGAGAGGTATTTAATAGGTTCTGGGATTTCAGTTAGACCTTTAAAAATGAAATCTAGTTCGATAAATTTGCAGCTTTGTATCTTAAATTTGATTCGCCAAAATATTTTTTTTAGTAATAAATAGGTAAAATAGTTGATTAGAATTTCAGCTAACTCTTTATTGGTTAAATCTTCAATTGATTTTACTTTAGTTAATTGTTCAAGGCTAATCCTAAATTCTTTTTCTCTAATTTTTTTAACTTCAGTATATAACATTTGCGGATTATTTTCTACCAGATTTTTTATATTTTTTAAAAGAGTTGTATGAATTGTGTTTAAACAAGAAGGAGATTCTTCATGAATGAGTGCCCATTTCATTGGTTCCAATGCTTTATCTAGATAGAGATTTCTCAATAACAATGCAGCTGAATTTCGTACTCTTTCGCTAGAATCAGAAATTAATAAATGTTCTAAAAGTTTAAATGTTTTATTATCACCAATTTTAATTTTTTCGAGTTCTTGAAGACTACCTACTCTTAATTTATCACTTTCACTGTTTTCTATTAAGGAGACTAATAATTTAACTGCAGAGTGCTTATCTAAATTGTTTTTTAGATATTCTTCATAAATTTTTGATGGTGTTAATTCCATTTTCAATTGAAAAAATTATAATTTATAAATCTTAAGTCCTTTTTCCTGTAATTTTTTAATAGATTTAGGAAGTTTTGTGTGAAATTTATTGAAATTCAAATTTAAAATTTTTAGAGAAGAAAGTGATCCTAAGGATTCAGGTAATGATTTGAGTTTATTTCCCCATAGATTTATTTCTTCCAATGAAGAAAGTTCTCCAATCCAATTTGGAAGATAAGTAAAATTATTCCAACTTAAATCAAGTTTTTTTAAGAACCTTAAATTTTTGAAAGATTCCGGTAAATTTAAAAGTTTATTATTACGTAATATTAAAGTTTCTAAAGATTTTAATGAATTTATTGATTCTGGAAGCTCTTTAATATTATTATCATATAAGTTTAATTCGACTAATGAGTGTAAAGATTCGACCCATTCATCAAGATTGTTTAAGAAATTATTACCACCTAATCCTAAGATTTTTAAATTTTTAATATTTTTTATCCAATTTGGAATTGTTTTTAGGTTATTTAATCCTAACTCTAACCTAATTAAGGAATTGAGATTTTCTAATGACTTTGGTAACTCATTTAATTGATTTCCGTGGAGATCTAGAACTTTTAGTGATATTAAGTTGCTAAATCCTTCTGGTAAGGATTTTAAATTATTGTGTCTTAAATCTAAGATTATTAATTTTTCTAATTTGATAATAGAATCTGGAAGACGTGTTAAATTATTATATTTCATATATAAATATTCTAATGAATGTAATGATCCAATAGATTCAGGTAATACCGTAAGTTTATTATTACTTAAATCTAAATACTTAAGTAAAGAGAGTTCTCCCATAACGTTTGGTATTTTTGTGATCTTATTTAGACTTAAATTCAGTTTCTTTAGATATTTTAGAAATTCAAGAAATTCTGATAAATTTCTCAGAATATTCCTACCAAAAATATTGTTGCTTATTCCAGACAAATTTAACTCTGAAATTAAACCTCTTTCTACTTGATAATTAATATTTGAAGATTGTTCCTCAAAATATCTAATAATATAATAATTATTAATGATCTCAGCTAGACTCCTACAATTTAGACTCTGTATTTTTCCAGTTTTAAGTAAATCAGCTAAACTTCTGTTAAAATGATAATTGTCAATGGTTTTTATTTTCTCAATTAGAAATGATTTGGATTGCTCTTTATTAATTTCCCCTATTGTTGATACAATTGTAAGTAAACATTGTAGAGTTGTTTCGTGATCAACGGCCCACATCATTGGCTCTAATGCTTTATCTAAATAGTTATTCCTTAGTATCCTTGCTGCTAAATTTCTTACTTGTTCTTTTGAGTCAGAAATTAGTAAATTTTCTAACAGTTTAAATATTCTAGCATCTCTTGAACCAATTTTATCTAAAATCTCAATGCTTTCAATTCTATCAATATGGCTCTGAGAATTGTCGATCAAGTATAGCAATTGATCAATAGCAGAAGTTTCATCTAAATTTTTTTCAATGTATTCTTTGTAAATCTGTTCAGGAGATCTTTCCATTATTTCTAAAATATTAGTTAATTTTATTTAAAGTTTTGACTTTAATTCAAGAATTAATTTTACTTGTACTAAGATTTTTTGAAATTTGTGCTTGATTAAATTAAAATTTAGTTATAAATATTTCTCTAAATTTAATTCTTTCAATTTAGATTGCGTTGGAATTCCTTGAATTTTATCCCATCCACGTTCATCATAGTAATTGTTAAGTAATTGATTTGCAACTTCGGGAGTTATTATTGTTTCGCCAAAAAAATCTTGGAAATTAAGAATATTTTGTCCAAATTTTAAAGGTTTGAACCATTCTTTTGGGAATTTATCGTCTTTTCGTGAGAATCCTTCTTTCACATTCAAAATTTTTAATAAATTCCAGGTTCTTTCAGCAGCTTCCCTCAATTCTTCAGATTGTATGTCAAATCCAGTTACTGATTTATAAATATCGGTGACTAATTCTAAACCATAAAATCGATTCATTTGGGCTCTTGCACATAATCCTAAAGATGTTAATATAGTATACCAATCTTCAGAATATCTGGTTAATCTTCCTACATTTACAACCATTTCTTTTAAGGGTGGAGTAAATAACCTTCCTATGGCAGAGTTAGGAACACCCATTCGATCAAAATGCATTTTAAATTTATCTATTGATCCTCCCGCACCAAGATAGGTTGGAGAACCCCCAGATGCAACATGAGCTCCTTTAGGATTCACAACTTGTTCAAATTCCATAGTTCCAAGACGCAAAAGGCGGGGTTCGAAAATAATATCTAAGCCTTTTACAGTTAACATTTCATTTTCAACTGATTTATAAATTTTAGCTAACTTTTTCCAACCATCGGCTAAGATATCTCCAAATCCTTTTCTAGATACTATCATTTCTATTAATTTAATTGCCGTTTGATAATCATTTTTCCATTCTATTCCCGTATTCTCTTTTTTTAATATTCCTTTCTCGTATAAATGAGTGCAAAACTTTAAGAGAGAGGTTATTGTTAATGAGTCTAATCCATATCGACTCACTAAATCAAATATTTTTATAGCTTCATCATAAGTATTTAAATCATCAAGTGTGAACATTAAAAAAGGATTAATAACTGATGAGGTATAATTTATCAAACCGTTAAATTTGCCTTCTTGGAGTTCAAGAATATCTTTATCACCCATAGGACATGAAGGGCATGCTATACGACGATTCTTTAATTTTTTTAGATAAACTTTCTCACTACATTGTCTTGCTTTTTTATGCTGTCCTGAAGCTTTTAAGATCATTCCTACAGGCAAACTTCTTAACATTCCTAATTCATGCCATGATTCTCTTTGAGGATATTTCCTAATTCGTTCAAAAAGTTTTTTATATAACTGATTAAAATCTTTAGGATTTGCTATAGAAATCCCTTTGGTTCCCTTTACAACTATTGCTTTTAAATTTTTAGAACCCATAACTGCTCCAAGACCACCTCTACCAAAAGTAGATGTTTTATCAATTAAGGCCAAAGAACCATAAATTAAATTTTCACCTGCTTGACCTATTGCTATAACTCCAGATCCAGAATTCTTCTTTAACAAGAAATTGGTAGATTCTACTATATCTCTTCCCCAAATGTCACTAGCATCAATAAGTTCAATATGTTCGTTTAATATCGCTAAATATACAGGATCTTCAGCTTTACCAGATATAATTATATGATCAAATCCAGAATGCTTTAAATTGAATCCAAAACTCATGCTCCCACATGAATAAGCAATTGCTCTTGTTGCTGGAAACTTAGTGGAGGCAACTGTTCTGGAAGCACCTGGAGTGATTGTGCCGACTAAAGGACCAACTCCAATTATTATTACATTTTTAGGTGATAATGGATCAATTTTGGTTATATTTAAGTCAGCTAAGAGTTTAGTATTTATTCCAAGACCTCCAATAAATTGTTTAATGTCAGCAATATTTTGTTTAATTATAGATATCTTATCTTCAGTTAAATCTATCTTAAGAATATTACCAGTATACCCTTTCCAATCCATTAATCACCAACCTCCTTATATTCCAAAGCACCATAAAGACAATGTTGGGCACATTGCCCGCAGTGAAGACAACTTTCTAGAAATGAAATTTTTGGAGATAATCCATATTTGTTTTCAATTAATATATTTGCTTCATATGGATTGAATTGCTTTTTATTTATATAGGAACACCATAATTGGCAGATGATGCAACCAGTGCACCTATCTTCATTCACTATAATCTCATAATAAGTATTTTTAACCAAAATGATTCAAATCCTTATATATAATACGAATTTTATATATTAATTGAGAAAGTGGAATTAATGTATTATAATTAAATTTTTATGCTTAATAAATTTTAATTTAACAAATATTTAAGTGATTTAAATTAAATCTTGATTATTAGCCCTCTATTTCTCTCTAACCGTCTCAGCGATTCTGGAATAGTTTTAATTTTATTAAAATTTAAATCTAATATTTTAAGTGAGGGGAGTAAAGCAATAGATTCAGTTAATTGTTCAAGTTGATTTCCCCATAGATTCAATTCTTCTAATGCGGACAAATCTCCAATCCATTCTGGAAGAACACTGAAATTATTCCAACTTAAATTAAGTTCTTTAAGGTTTTTTAAATTTTGAAATGATTCCGGCAAGCTAGAGAGTTGATTATTTCGTAAAATCAAATTTTCTAATGATTTTAACTTCCCTATCGAATTTGGTAGTTCAGTGATATTATTATCATATAAGTATAAGCTTATCAGAGATTGAAATGAAGAAATCCAATTTGGAAGTTTTTTTATTTTATTTCCACTCATACCTAATTTTTCTAAAAAAACAAGAGATTTTATGCTAGTTGGTATTTCATAAAAGTTATTCCAACCCAAATCAAGGTCGTTAATTGATTGGTTTAGCTTAAATTCTATTGAAGTTAACTTATTTCCATGTAGATCTAAATTCTTGAGTTTTTTAAGAGAGGGTATTGATTTAGGAAGTTCATTCAACAAATTATTTCTCAAATTTAACGTTTGAAGTAATGATAAAGCACCTAACGAATCAGGGAGTGTCCTTAATCTATTTGATTTTAAATTTAAAATTTTTAAAAATTTCAATTTACTTATAGATTCTGGAAGTTTAATGAGTTTATTATAACTTAAATCTAAAGAAGTAATTGAATCCGATTCATTTGAGATTTCTGATAATTTTATTAAGTGATTAAATCTTAGATCAAGAACTTTAAGTTGATTTAAAGAAAGAATTGAGTCAAAAAAATTTGACAAAAAAATACCTTGTGGATCTGTATTAGTCAAGTCTAATTTAGTTATATACCCCAAGTTGTTAAATTCATATTTTATATACCCAAATTTTATTTTTAAAAATGATATGAAGTAATAATTAATTAAGAGTTCAGCAAGATCTTTATGAGAAGATCTCTCAAGGTTTTTTCTTCCAAAAACATTTTGTAAATTAAATTTATATTTTTGATTAGTTAAGGCATCTATTTTCTCAATTAAAAATGATTTTGATTTTTTATTATTAATATCAGATAAAGTAGAGATTATTGTTATCAGGCACATTAGTGATGTTTCATTTTCAAGGGCCCATTTCATCGGTTTTAAAGCTCTGTCTAGAAAAAGAGTTTTAATGAGAGATGCTGCTAGATTTCTTATATATTCATTTGAATCTGAAATTAATAGATTTTCCATAAGTTTATAGACTTTATCATCTTTCGCCTGAATCTTTTCTAAAATCCTAATACTCTCTAATCTGGTATCAACATTATCCGTATTATCAATTAAGGTAATCAATAATTCAAGTGCTGAATTATAATCTAAATCTTTATTCTTTAAATCCTCATATATCGCTTTTGGAGTTAAAGGCATTTTTTCTGATTTTTGTATTAGACTAAATTTAAAAATGAAATAGGAAAATTAAATTCTTTCAATCATCATTCCGCCTAATACTATTGGTCCACCTGTTGAATTGTAAATTTTCTCTGCTCTTTTTAATTTAGATTGATTTTCTGAATAAATCCTAAAGACTAAATCACCCTCTTTTATTCTAGCACCTTGTTTTTTTATCACTTCTACTCCAGAACTTTTTGAATAGGGACATCCCGCAGCTTTAGCAATTTGATTTATTATTGCATTATTTACGCCAGTTATATGTCCTCCCTTTGTAGCATGAAATTCCTTCATATGTGGCCCTAACTTAATTTCTTCAGGTTTAATATTAGGTTTCCCTCCCTGTATTTCTATAATTTTTTTCATTGTTTCATATGCTTTGCCAGATCGTAATATCTCTTTAGCTAGTTTTTGTCCCATCCCTTTTTGAGCTTTTCCTCCCATTTCAAGAAGAATTCCTGCTAAATCAGTTGCTTTTTCAATTAAAGAATTAGGTCCTGCAGAGTAGTCCATTAAGAGAATAAGTGCCTCCTTGGCTTCTAATGCAGGTCCAACAGCATGACCAATAGGTTGATGAGCAAGAGTTAAAGCACATTCTGCTACTATTCCAACATTTTTAGCTATTTCTTTGAAAATATAAGCGAAATTTTTTCCATCATTTGGAGTAGGAAATTTTGTCCCTGGACCAACAGGGATATCTAAAACTAACTTTTTTACTCCCATACTTAATTTTTTTGCAAGAATAGATGGAATCATCAAGCCTACAGGATCCATGTGCAAAGGTCGTTCGATTTCTATTAAGATGTTATCTGCAGGAGCAATATCAAGGGCTCCACCCCAGACTACACAGGCTTTTTCTTCAGAAACAATTTTCTTAACTTCTTCTGAATCAAAAACAACCGGGGCTAAAACTTCCATTGAATCTGCTGTGCCAGATGGTGATGTTATTGCTCTTGTGGATGTTTTTGGGATTATTAAGCCTGCAGTAGCCACTACTGGAACTATGATTAGTGACACTTTATTGCCTGGAACACCTCCCGTCGAATGCTTATCATACACATCTGGTCCGAAATCAAAAATTTCTCCACTCCGTGCTTCTGCTAGAGTAAGAGCTGTCATTTCTTCATTATCCATTCCATGGATATTAATACTTGTTATAAAAGAAGATAATTCTATTGAGCTTAGAAGACCTGATGAAGAAGA
>JBHLKV010000070.1:0-13241 GCA_048886305.1 Candidatus Hodarchaeota archaeon | reverse complement strand
AAAAAGGGTTGATAATGTTAAAATCAAGAAAACCGTTTATATTTATATTGTTATTTCTTTTTGGATTAATTTTTGTTTGCTATACTCTTTTAGGTTTTTCTAGTAACGATAAAGCGATGATTCATGACCCTATACAGAACAAAGAATCTGAATCACAAATAAAACCGAGTTTAAACTTAGCACAGATAAAAAATGAGACAATTCTTACTAATGAGACATGGAGTGGAAATATTCTTGTGACTAAAAGTATCACAGTCTCTAAAGGGGCAACCCTCACAATTTTACCTGGAACAGTTGTTAAATTTAAACATTATAGGGGATATCAAGATCCTGTTGCTAGGTTGAGTCTTTTTATACTTGGAACTATAAAAGCATTAGGCGCACCGGCACCAGATCAGCAGATCTGGTTTACTTCTGATGCTGAACCCCCGATTAATGGGGATTGGGATGGCATCTATATGAATGGCACTACAGATTCTATATTTAACTATACAATTGTAGAATATGGGCTGGTAGGAATTGTCCAGTTCCATTCTGAATCAGTCGTTGCTAATTCAATAGTAAGATGGGTTAATACAGAAGGTCTTTATGCAGAATATTCCAATGTAGTGTATGTAAATAATACATTATATGGAAATGGATATCATGAGATTGCGTTAGAGCAGTTTAATAATGCTACTATTATAAGGAACATATTTAAAAACGGAATTGTTGCCTTTCACTCAGAAAATTCTGAAGCTTATCTTTACAGAAATTATTTTGTGAATTACAGTGGTGATATTGTATCAATTGCTGCTCATACAAATGCGACTTTAGAGGAAAATATTTTTGATCCATCATTACCTTATCCAAGAGTTACTGTATCTCCCAATTCAAATGTAACTCTAATTAATAATGATAATGGAACCACTATCACATTACCACTTCCGGTATTTGATTATCAAGATGTGAAAAACTATACATTAGGTTATATTCCAGGTGATCCTGAGGATCAATATCCTTATGTATATAATCCAATCGATGACACAAGAAGGGTTGTAAAAAGAATCGGATTAGGATTAAGTTTTGGATGGGCATTAGAGTATGCAATGGGGTATCTTTGGCGATTCGATTTTTGGAATGCTCAATTAGGGAGTTCATTAAATTTTATTAGAATGGATCCAGATACTGGGGATTATATTGAAATCCAAAATGACTTTATCGAAAATGCACGAGGTTTAGCATGGGATGGGGAGTATTTTTTTGGTTATTGTCATAGTCAGCTCAAGATTTTCAAGTTTTCGGTTATTGGGAATACAACTGTAATAAATGATATATTTGATCTACCCAAAAAAGAGGAAGGTGGTATACAAGGAATGACATCTGATGGAAATTTTCTTTATATTCCTAGTAGAGGAGGTGATTTAGTGAGAAAGATTGACAAAGCAGGGGTAATAATAGATGAGATTCAAATTCCTGGAGATGGTATTAGTGGTGGTTTAGTATGGACAGGTTCACATTTTTGGGGAGTTTCTGGAGGTGGAAATATAACTAAATATTCTCAAGATTGGCAGATTTTAGGGCAGATTTATCCTGTAGCAGATGGTACATGGGCAATAGCTTGGGATGGAGACTATATTTGGACCCTTCAAAGAACATGTGAAAGTTGGATGGATGCAAAAATGTTCCAAATTGAGCCTTTGATCTCAAGTAAATCCGGAAAGGAGACTATTTCGTGGATTCATATTCTTCCTTTAACATTAATAATCATAGTGCTATTGAGTATTCGGGTATATCATCTTAGGAAAAAAAATCAATGAAACTAACTCTTAGATTCTTGAATTTAAAAAAAAAAAAAAAGGAAATTTATTTTATTTTATTAGTAATTATTATTGCGCGAGTATTAATCCGGGGCTGCTAATCCTACTAGCGGCATACCTTCCACGAGGTCATAGGCTATATGAATCTCATACCTAAATCCATCGATGGCTTCTGCCATCATTAGTAATCGTTTCGTTGCGAGGTCCATAGATTCCTTCGTTTTTCCTGGTTGAATATTACTAACGGTTATACTAAACATACCATCTTTAGCTGGCCATATTGCAGAGCGTAGAACGGGTTTAGAAATAGATGTATCATCTGGAAATTTTTTCATTACATCAAGATATACTTTTCCAACTTTAGCTGATTGCCCGTGAGGCCACCAATGTTGGGTTACTATTAATACCAAATAATTCACCAAATTTTGTTTTTATTTATTTAATATTGGAATTCAAAATGAATCTAATTTAAGCAAAAATTAGATTATGTTACTTTTTGATATTTTTGTATAAAAATGTTTTCAATTAGCAAGGGATTAAAATAATAAAGTTTAATAAATCCTCGATCAAAGGTTACCTAATTATGACTTTAGAACAAAATATTAAAGAAATGTTGCTCGAGGGTGGGGCAAAAAAAGTTGGATTTGCTACTAAAGAAACAATGGCAGGCGGACCAACCGGTGCTGATATCACTTATTTACTTACCGAAGCTCAATCAGCAATAAGCTTTTATGTACCTTTTGATAAAGAGAGGATTTTAAAATATTTAGGAAAGGAGCATCCGAGTATTCGTGGAATTCATGAAGAAGAAAATTTAGAAATTCACCAAATAATTTGGAGGGCGTCTCAACGCGTTAAGCACTGGTTAATTGAACAGGGCTATAAAGCAATGTCAGTAATTCCCAATAATCACTATAGAACTGATATCCCGGGATGGCAAGTCTCTTTACCTCCCGAGCTTTCGTTAAGATATCTAGCCGTTCGAACCGGAGTGGCATCCTTTGGATGGTCTGGTAATGTTGGCACAAAGGAGTATGGAACTGCCATTATTTTAGGAGGTATCGTTACCGATGCAAAGCTTAAACCAACAGATCCTTTACCTGAATCAGAAACATTTTGTGATAAGTGTAAGATCTGTACAAAAGTTTGTGCTTATCAAATGTTCTCGCCTACGGAAGAAACTACTGTAACAATTGGGGGTTATACATTTAGGTACTCTAAAAGGGTAAATAAAATGCGCTGTTTTATCACATGTGGCGGATGTAATGGATTGCATCCCTCGGGTAAGTTTTCCACCTGGTCTCCTGGACGTTATGATTACCCTGAAAACGATAAAGAAGTAACACGCCTCTTGTCTCTTGCTATGACAAGTCTAAGGAAGAGACCTCCCATTAAAGATAGTTCAAGTGGATATCAACCAGAGTCTTATGATGGAAAGGGTACTGTCCAACTCACTTGTGGGAATTGCCAATTTATCTGTGCAGGCAATCCTAAGGAAACAGCACAACGATATAAAATATTAGTCAATTCTGGATGCGTGATTCAAAATGAAGATGGTACTCTTGAAATATTTCCTCCAGATAAAGCAAAAGAAGTATTTAAGTCAATGCCTATCAGACATCAACATTTATATCATAAAGATTATAAAAGCAAAATGAAAAAAGTAATCGAGAAAGTTCAGTAAATACAATTTCAAGTTAAAAAATTAAAATTCTAAAAGAGAGAAAAGAAAATGAAATTATTGCGTACCCCAGATGAGAGATTTGAAAACCTCCCCGACTTCCCTTACGAACCACATTATGTAGAAGTTGATGAAATCAGAATTCACTATCTGGATGAAGGTCCAAAAAGTGAGGAAATCATTTTACTCATGCATGGGGAACCATCCTGGTCTTTTTTATATCGATATATGATTCCCATTCTCGTGAAAGCGGGTTATAGAACTTTAGCACCGGATTTAGTGGGATTTGGTCGATCTGATAAACCATCTGAACAAAGTGATCATACCTATCTTAGACATGTAGAATGGATAACAGCATGGGTTAAGATTCTGGATCTTCAAAATATCACTTTATTTTGCCAGAATTGGGGTTCTTTGATAGGATTAAGGGTTGCTATTGAAAATCAAGATCGTTTTAAAAGAATTGTTTTATCAAATGGTGGTTTACCCACAGGAGGGCAAAAATTGTCTGAAGCTTTGATGGATTGGCAAAAATTTTCAAGAACGGCTAAAAAATTTTCTATTGGTAGAATAGTGCAAGGAGCTACAGTTACAAAATTGTCAAGGGATATTAAAAATGCATACAATGCACCATTTCCAGATGATTCTTATAAAGCAGGAGCCCGAATATTACCATCCTTAGTTCCTACTTCTAATAATGATCCTGAGCATGAAAGGAATAAAAAAGCGTTAGAACAGTTCTCCAAGTGGGAAAAACCATTTTTAACAGCATTTAGTGATAATGATCCAATTACAAGAGGAGTGGATAGATTTTGGAAAAACTTGGTTCCAGGTGCTAAAGGACAAAATCACACTACAGTAAAAAACGCGGGGCATTTTGTACAAGAGGATAAAGGCCCTGAGCTAGCAGAAATTATAATAGATTTTATTAAAAAGAATCCCTAATACTTGTAGTTCTTTCTACTTTTTCTTAAATTCTGGTAGATTATCTGGCGGCCATGCTCGAGCTGTAGTACCCTCTTTAATATATCGGAAATCACATAGAGGAGCACCATTTCCAATGGTTTGAGTACGTTTTAGACCGTATCCGTAAGCTTGAGCTTGGGCATAATCGCTAATACATACTATGGGCATAAAATGCTCAGCACCTTGATTTTTATAAAACTTATAAACACCACATTCAAAATAATCTATGCCATACGTAAAGGTTTTAGCATCTCCTTCAACAAAATCATATACCCAATTACCGGGGTATTTTCTAAGCTTAGAAATTCTAGCATTTTCTCTTGCTTGATTTAGATATTCCTCGTCAAAAATATCATCTGTAGGCGGTATAAATTTGTAAAATGCTTCGAACAAATCATAAGTCAATTTACCGATCTCATAAAAATCTAGTCCTTCCTTCTCAAAAAATCGAAGGAATGGCAATAAAAGAGCACTATTGATAAGAGATTCAGTGAGCCTACTACTTTTTCCTCCAACATAAGGGATTTGAGATAATAACATCTCAAAATCATTACGTGCTTTAGGGATAAATTCTTCAACCTTAGCTTCACTAAAATTTTCAATTAAAATACTTTTTACTATTTGCGTTGCCGCACCAAATAGTCTCATCAACGATCTCTTATTTTTAATATAATAGTTTTTTTCTTCTTCATTTACCAATTCTTTTAACGCCTTTTTGTTTTTTAATTACTTTATTTTAGATGTTCTGATTATTTTTTTAAAAAATCTATAATCACTTATTTTTCAAATATGAAAAAATATTCGTTTTTTATATAGGAGAATTTTAAAAAATTAGTAAGGAAGAAAGTCTAGGGCTTCAATTGAGTCTTCATTGTATTATAGCCACTAGCTAAATTCTTTAATAAATGATTAGAAAATACCCCCTCGAATTTAAAAGGCAATAGTTATGCATAAAAAATACATAAGATCTCCCTATATTGACGAATATAATGAATTTCTTTAAGCAGTAATTAATAAACAATTATAAATAGGGAGCATAGAGAAAATGTCTCAAGAAGAAGATATTAGAGAAAGTTTTCAAGTGTTGGATGTAATTAAACTCAAGTTAAATGAAATCCTAATTAAAGGAATCGATAGCTTAAGTAAAGAAACCAATTCAGAACTGATTAATTTAACACAAAAGTTAGAGGAGATGAATTTTTTGACTCTTAGCAAACATTTGGAATCATTTAACGAGAAATTGAAACAATTGAATCAAAAACCTGTTCCACTGAATCTAAAGAAAACTATTTCAATAGAAATCTTGAAGATAATAAGCATTGCCAGAATACTTGAACGGATTATGACACTTGAAAGTGTTAAAAAAACACTAAAAAAAGTGAAGTAAACAAGTGAATGTTCAATTAGAAAAAGTTGCTATCCAAATAAAGGATTATACTGAAAGTTTAGCCTTTAATGGATTGAATTTTGCTTCAGATGACAACATAAAAAAAATAGAATTTTTCTTACATAATGCATCTCAGTTAGAAGCATATCGATTGGCTACCTCATTAAGATATTTACATATTGAATTAAAAAGATTTCTTAAGAATCGTAATATTTTCAATATAGAGAGATATGTCTTTTTTCTTAGTAATTGTTGGCTTTTGAGTCGAGCTTTCATCTCAGAAAAAAGCCTTAGGGAGAAGAAACCAGACTTCTTCGATAAACTCATGGGAACGCAATTAAATCATAAAATAAGAAGTAAGTTCATTCTCAGGGTAGTTGGAATAGAAAAAATTCATTTAGAAGGAACTATCGTAGGCTTTGTCTTTTATTTTCTTTCCTTATTTGGAAAAACAAGGAATAAAATATTAAAGTGGAACTTAATGCTTCCATACAAAACGGGAGTGACTCCAGAATCCTTGTTGCTTCATGATTTACCAAATTCAGATCCATCAAGTGTGGTTAACACCATTCTTTCGAAATATATTGAAGCAGATAACTTACCTTATGTTGAAAAGGAGGATATTATTTACTTGGAAAAGAATCCTAAATCTAAAATATATATTGATGAAGAATCATCCGAAGATATTTATGTTTCTATCAAAAAATTGGATAAATATTATCTTAATGCAAAAGAAATTTATCAAAAAAATTTCAAAGATTATGAGGTAACTCCTTTTGATTTACCGGCAAGTATTTTGGATTATTTGTATGTTAAAGATGTAAATGTGATAGATTTTCATAAAGAAGGAATAGAAGGAGATAGAACTCCGACGTTTGTTTTTGAACTAACTCATAAGGAAGACTATCCATTAGTTATTAGAATTCCCGATAAGCAAGGAAATCTAAAATTAATTGAAGAATTTAAAAAACTAAAGGGTAGAACAACACCCATAGATGGAATGTTTTGCAAGTTAATTCCGGAAAATGGGCAACTTAGTTTATATCCCCTTAGTATTATTAATAATAATCAAATTACATATCTTAATCTTAAAATAACTGCTCGAGATAATAGAGCATTGATGAAATCAATGTATAAAATAAAATAAAAAAAATTAAAAAAAAAATGATTAATTATGGCAAAAAAAGCACCACAGAAAGTAACTCCACCTAAATCATCGACAAAAATATCACCACCTGCATCAAAAACTACATCTCCATCGCCATCTCCTCCAAAAAAGAAATCTCCAACTTCCAAGACTACAACAACAACAAAACCAGCTCCAACTCCCCGTAAAATTCATAAAATATCGCTTGGGTCAAATAAAAAACCAAGTAAAACAGAAAATGAGAAAATTCGATTTCCTGCTGAAGAATTACATAAAGAAGAATTAAAAGCATTAATTCAGAATGATACCTATCCAAAACCTCCAAACTGGCAATTATCACCAAAGATGGTTGAACTATTCATTACAGGCTCGAATGAGGAATTTCCATTAAAAGTAAATGGTACTCAGAAAAAAATAAAAATTTTTACTAAATTTTATGGGCAACGGGATCTCATTCAGAAATCAATTGTGACGCTAGCGAGTGAACGTGCGCTTATGTTGATAGGAGAACCAGGAACAGCAAAATCTTGGCTATCAGAACATCTTTCTGCAGCGATTAGCGGCACAAGTACATATTTAATTCAAGGAACGGCTGGAACAACTGAAGATCAAATCAGATATTCTTGGAATTATGCCCTCCTTGTTTCTGAGGGTCCTAGTCCAGAATCATTAGTACCTTCTCCAACGATTAATGCAATGCGAGAAGGGAAGATATTAAGATTTGAAGAATTAACTCGGTGTCCTCAAGAAATTCAAGATAGTATGATTTCTATCCTCTCAGAAAAAGTTGTCCCTATTGCGGAATTGGGCTCTGAATATTTAATATTCGGAATACCAGGATTTAATGTCATTGCTAGTGCTAATGATCGAGATAGAGGAGTAAATGAAATGAGTGCGGCTCTAAAACGCCGTTTCAATTTTATATATATCCCAGTAATTCAAGATAAGAGTTTAGAAAGAAAAATTGTAATGCAACGAACAAATGATCTATTGACAAAGATAGGATTTAAAATCCAGATACCTGAGGAAACTTTGGATTTATTAATTACAGTTTTTCAAGAATTAAGAACAGGACGAAGCACGAGTGGTGGTAGATTTACTCCTATTTCAACTGTGATGTCCACTTCAGAAGAGATTTCTCTACTCTTTGATAGTGCTATCTATGCAAAATTCTTTGGTAAATCAGAGGTTCAACCCAAACATGTAGCTATGAACCTTATAGATTCAATTGTAAAGGATGATAAAGAAAACCTTCCTAAATTAAGAGAATATTTTAATATGGTCGCTAGGATAAGAGCTAATAAGTCAGATACTTGGAAAGAATTTAGCAATGCATTCAAAAAACACGCAACTTATTAGAACCCATGAGTGATACATACTTAAATGCTGATAATCTCAAAAAGATACTTTTTGAGATAGGAACTTCATTGGGAATTGACAATTCAGAGATTGACGCCAAAGTCGATAAAGTAAAGAAATGTGAAATTACATATTTACCCATTCGTCACCACTCGCCAGGTTCCACAATTTTAGTAAAGAAATGGATTGAGAAGTACGAACCTAAGTTAATTTTGGTTGAAGGTCCAGCCTTAGCAGATGATTTAATCAAGTACATGGTTGACCGAGATACAATCCCACCAATTGCGATTCTATCACTTTTTGCAGATACAAACAATACTTTTGGTTTGAACGGCATTCTTAGTCCTGACAAATTAGTACCCGCTAAATTTGAAGCTTATTATCCATTCTTATCATATTCTCCTGAACTTATCGCTCTCTCAGAAGCCGTCAAGAAAAAAATCCCAATTCATTTTATTGATCTACCCCTTACGGGACTAATTTCATGTTCATCTGGGAATATAAAAGATCCTTCTAAAAAGGCAGATTTTTTCAATATACAAGGAGAATCAATTTATAATTTAAGCCGGTTTTACAAAAAATTTGCTCAAGTCTTTGATTTTGAAGATTTTAATGAATCATGGGAGACTTTATTTGAAATTGGTGCCAATAAATCAGACATTGATGAGCTGAGGGAGAGTATGCTCTTGTTTTGTGCATATATTCGCCAGACAACTGACATAAAAATACTTAAAGCAAACAGCACGCTTGCAAGAGAATCATATATGAAGCACAACATCGAAACTTATAAGAAAAAATATAAGGTTAAGGACAAAGATATACTGGTAATAACTGGTGGCATACACTCTATTGCATTACCAGATACTCTTCCGCAATCATATACTTTTCCAACAAAACAATTGATTAATTCATTAGTACCCTATTCTTATTATAGAATCAGTCAAAAATCTGGATATATGTCTGGAAATCAAGCACCTCAATTTTACAATAGTATTTGGAAAAAATTCACTTCCCAAGTAGACAATCCATATTCAACAGTTGCATTAGAATTCATTACAGATATTTTTAAAGATGCTCGGGTAAAGGGAAATGTTGTATCTATTTCCGATTCTATTAATTCTTACCAAGGTGCTAGGATGTTAGCAATGTTAAGAAGACGGGAAGAACCTGATCTCAAGGATGTTATCGATTCCATTTATATGGTATTGGTTAAGGGTAATCCAGAAATTGAGGGAAAATATCTTGACTCCTTGATTCAAGAAAAAGCTATAGGGTATAAAGTTGGTAAAGTCACCAAGAATATTGGCAGATTGCCTCTTCAAAAGGATTTTTACCTCCAGTTGGAAGCTCATGGGATAGATCCTGAGGAAAAAACGCAACAAAAGATTATTAATTTACGGGAAGAGACCGAATCAAAATTATCGCAATTATTCTGGAAAATTAAATTTTTAGGAATTGATTATGCCCACCGCACCCTAGGTCCCGACCTACTTAAGGGAGATACTGGAATATTCACAGAAAAATGGAGCCTAAAATGGAATCCAAAAATTGATGCAAAACTTGTAGAATTGAGCACATACGGATCGAGTTTGGAAGAAGCCAGTAAAAACCTGCTAGTAGAAGAAACTAAGAAGAACACGAAAAACTTCAGTATAATTACGAATCTTTTATTTCAAAGTCTTTCAATGGGCTATACTGATCATTTCAAGGATTTGCACGAAGAGTGTTTGAACTCACTTGAAGTGGATAATCAGTTTTTAAGTTTAACTGAGGGATTCTTTAATTTAATAATGATTTTTCAATTCATGGCGATGATGGGTTGTTTAAAAGATGATATGGCTCTCATGGAACAACTCATTCAAAGAAGCTATTATACGTGTTGTTTTTCCATACCAAATTTTGCAAATCCACAGAGTGGAGATGAAGTGAAATACATAGATGCTATAAAAATGCTGGCAAACACATTGATATCAATTCAAAATATCGAGATTGATTTGAATGTATATATTGAAAGCATAAACACTTGTGTTAAAAATACAACTAATGAATTCATCAAGGGAGGGACTATTGGGATTCTCTATTTGCTAAACTCCAAAACAATTAAGGAAATTGAATCCTTAATTTATGAATATTTGAATAGTATTGACTCTATAAAAGTAAAAATTGGTGATTTAATTCGAGGTCTCATTTATGTATGTCAAGCAAAACTAATATTTAATCAAGATATAATACGGATATTAGCTGAAGTTATTGAAACAATAGAGTGGGAGATTTTTTCTGCCATTTTACCACCATTGAGAAAAGCCTTTTCCGAGCTTCACCCAACTGAATATGATATATTTGTAGAAAAATTAGCTGAGCATTATGGATTAATAAAAAAGAAGCATGTAGAATTAATGGATATTATTGAAGAAGACGTAAAGGATTTCTTCAAGATCGTAGATAAGAAGGTGAAAAAAATATTTGAAGAATGGTTTGGAGAGGTATGATTTAAATGGTTCCTAAACAGATTTTTGATGATGAAAAGCTTACTACCTTACCGGCAAATAAAAGAGAGGCCATGGATAGATGGAGATTAATTTTGGGAAAAAAAGCTGAAGATCATGATATCAGTTTTAGTCCTGATAATGTAAAGGATAAAGATGATGAAGAAGAGGAGAACAAAGGACAACCAGGGAAAGATGAAAAGAGTGAGGGAGAAGGGAAAGGAAAGGAAAAGGAGGAAAGAGAAGGTGAAGGAATGGAAGATACGGGAATGGATGGTGCTGGATCAGGAAATGGTGGTAAGAAAGGAGGATTTGGTAAGAAACCGTCTGGTAAAGGTCAAGCTGGATCTTACAAGAAACCATCTAGTATGAGTCGAACTGGTTTTGGCAAACAACAAACAGGTTTGGGGCAGACTGGTTTTGGAAAAGAAAAATTTAAGAAAATGGACGACACTTTAGACTTTGTTTATGGACAACCTGTCGATCAAAAACGCAGTGCTGGATTAGGCCCCAGTAATCTCTCGATCCCAGATTGGATTGAAAACGTGAAGGAACTATTTCCTACAGATACAAAAGAAGTACTAGAAAAAGACCTAGTTGAACGATCCGATATTAAAGATATAATTGCAAATCCTGAGTTATTTGAAAAGGTAGAACCAAGTCTTGAGATGGTAAAGACTATTATTGCTTTAAAACACATGCTTCCAAACGAAGTGAAAGATGTTGCTCGCACTTTAGTTAGGAAAGTTGTTGAAGATTTAAAAGATAAATTTAGGGATGAAGTTGAAAAACATATCATTGGAGCAATTAAGAGAGATATGCACACGCCAATAAAGGTTTTTAGAAATATTGATTGGAAGGAAAGTATTCGCAAGAATTTGAAACATTATGATTCTGATTCAAAAAAGTTAATCATGGCCGAACCTCGGTTTTATTGTGCTGAAAAAAAGAAAAAACCTTGGCAGATAGTGGTTTTAATCGATGAGAGTGGTTCCATGACAGATTCAATAGTTTATTCCGTAGTACTCGCATCGATTTTTGCCAGCCTTCCGGCAGTTCATACCAATCTGGTGATTTTCGACACACAAGTAGTGGATCTTTCAGATAGGATTGATGATCCTGTTGAAGTATTAATGACGGTTCAATTAGGTGGAGGTACTAATATCGCTAAAGCTGTACAATACGCTCAAACGCTGATAAAGAACCCAAAAAAAACCATAATGGTAATTATTAGCGATTTTTTTGAAGGAGGAGGTTATAATCGATTAACCGATACTTTAAAGAAAGTATTAGAAGGTCAAACCAGGATTCTGGGAATCGCAGCGTTAGGACATAATAATGAACCAATATATGATAGGAATTATGCCAAATTCATGAATACATTAGGAATTGATGTACTTGCTTGTACTCCAAAGAACCTTCCGGAGATTATCGCAAATCTAATGCATTAAGGCGATTAAACTTCATAGCCTTATTTTCAAATATCCAATTTAGAATTATCCCAAAAATTAGCAATTCTTGTCCCTTTAAGCTATGACCACAATTATCTAGTAAAATCGCATGTTTGTCGGGAATTCCTGCCTGTTTTTTATTTAGTTCAAACGTTATTGAGGGTGGAAAGATTTCATCTTCTCTTCCATGAATTAAATATACCCGATTTTTATTGAATTCTGGATCATTTTTAAGGAAATAATGTGCTGCCGTTTTAATAGCACGTTCATCTGTTACTTTCGAAATTATACGCTTTACGAACCATCCTGCTGATAACAAGCGGAATTTTGCTTTAAGTAAGAGTTCAACCGAATGCAATGCGCTTATCCCTATAACCATCGCAACACGATGGTCTTCATAGCATTTCGTTAAAATGGAGGTACCTCCCATCGATTTTCCTATACAACACAAGGAACCTATTTTAACATCTTCAAAAGAAGAAACAAAGTCAAGGATGCACTGAACATCATCAAATAATTTAAACCATTCTGATTTTTTTCCACCTGCTTCTCCATGCCCCCTCTGGTCAAAAGCAACGGTAAGATATCCCATGTGGGCAAGTGCAATAAGATAAGTTTCGTTCACCTCCTTTTTTGCCCAAAATCCATGAAAAAATATGATAGTTGGTCTTGGATGGGTATATCGCCTTCCGTTAGGAGTTTCAATTGTATCTGAAAGTGAACGATAAACATTTCCAGTGGATTTAACTCCATCATCGAAAGTTATTTCCACCTTCTGAATATCTACTGGATATTTCGATTTGTTCATAGTAAATGCTTTCCTCTTAATTTAAAAAAAAAAAAAGAAAATTAAAATTTGTGTTTTTAACTTATAATTTGCTTTAGAGTTTTATTAACCTTTTATTTGTTTTTTCAATTTAACCAATACCGGGAGGATTTTAACAACTTCCAATGCAGGAGTGGAT
>JBHLKV010000069.1:0-13285 GCA_048886305.1 Candidatus Hodarchaeota archaeon | reverse complement strand
CTAGTTATGGCTCCTAATAAGACATTAGCAGCACAATTATATAATGAACTTAAAGAACTCTTTCCAAATAATAGTGTACATTATTTTGTCTCATACTACGATTACTTTCAACCAGAGGCATATTTACCTGTTTCTGGCCTTTACATTGAAAAAGACTTCTCTGTAAACGAAGAGATAGAAAGGCTAAGATTAGCAGCAACTCACGCGGTTAGAACCCGTAATGATGTAATTGTTGTAGCCACAGTTTCTTGTATATATGGGATAGGAGACCCTGAAATTTGGACTGCAGTTTCCCTCAATCTTGAAAAAGGACAAACAATAAAAAGAGGCGACATCTTAAGAAGGTTAATTCGTATGAATTATGAAAGACACGATATAGAGTTTAAACCTGGTGTTGTGAGAGTGAGAGGTGATATTATAGAAATCTTTCCTGCATATTTAGACACAGCTATTCGCATTTCTCTTTTCGGAGATGAAGTTGAATCTATTCAAGAAATCCATCCAATCTCAAAGAACGTACTAAAAGAAATACCTAATTGTAGAATTTTTCCCGCTACTCATTTTATTATACCTGAAGAAAATAAAATAAGAGCAATTGAATTAATTGAAAGCGAAATGAAGGAACAAATCAAGAAATTTACTGAAAAAAAACAATATGCAGAAGCTCAAAGGATTGAAAAACGAGTAAAGTTTGACCTTGAAATGATGAGAGAAATGGGATGGTGTAAAGGAATTGAGAATTATTCGAGACATCTTGATGGGAGACCTCCTGGAACACCTCCTATGTGCCTTATTGATTACTTTCCAAAAGACTTCTTAATAGTTGTGGATGAAAGTCATATAACTATCCCCCAGATACATGGAATGATTGGTGGGGATCGTTCTCGTAAAAAAAATTTGGTAAAATATGGATGGCGATTGCCAAGTGCTTATGATAATCGTCCTTTAACATTTGAGGAATGGGAAGAGAAAATTAACTATCTAATTTTCATGAGTGCAACTCCAGGAGATTGGGAACTCAAAAAATCGACAGGTATATCAGCAGAACAAATAATTAGACCTACTGGATTAATTGATCCAGGCATAGAAATTCGACCTGCACAAAATCAAATTGATGATCTGTTAGATGAATTGCAAACGATAATAGCAAATAAAGGACGAGTTTTAATTACTACTCTTACTAAAAGAATGGCAGAAGATATTGCGGAGTATTATACAGAATTAGGTATAAAAATTGCTTATTTACATTCTGAAGTAGATACAGTGGAACGTTTTGATATTTTAAGAAAACTTAGAGATGGTACTTTTGATAGCATTGTAGGAATTAATCTGTTGCGAGAGGGTTTAGACTTACCTGAAGTTCAACTAGTAGCTATCTTAGATGCTGATAAACTTGGTTTTTTAAGAGATACAAGATCGCTTATTCAAACTATTGGAAGAGCTTCTAGAAATGTTTTTGGAAAGGCTATTTTATACGCAGACAAAATAACCCCTGCTATGAAAGCTGCTATTGATGAGACAAATAGGAGAAGAAAAAAACAAATGGATTATAATAAAAAAAATAATATCACTCCACAAACTATTCAAAAAAACATATTAGATTCTCTTTCTGAGGAGCAGGAATTTAAGGAACGTGAAGTTAAAAGATTAAAGCAAAGTGTTCATGATAAAATTAAAGAATTAGAGAAAAAAGGAGATTCTGATATAGTTATTCAATATCTTGAGAATAAAATGTTTATAGCTGCTAGAGAACTTAGATTTGAGGATGCTGCTTATTTAAGAGATAAAATTAAAGAAATTAAAACAAATTATAAAATAAAAGCATGAAATTTTTCTTTAAATATTAATTGAAATAGTTAGATAAAACAATGAGCGAAGATTCCATCATAATTAAAGGAGCCAGACAAAATAACTTAAAAAACATTGACGTTGTAATTCCACGCAATAAGTTAGTAGTGATAACTGGTATTAGTGGAAGTGGAAAATCCAGTTTAGCAATGGATACATTGTATGCAGAAGGACAAAGACGATTTCTCGAATCTTTATCCAGTTATGCTCGACAATTTCTTGGAGAGATGGATAAACCAGATGTAGATTCTATAGAGGGTTTATCTCCCGCGATCGCTATAGAACAAAAACCTTTATCAAAAAATCCTAGAAGCACAGTAGGTACAGTAACAGAGATTTATGATTATTACCGATTATTATATGCAAATGTAGGAATACCTCATTGTCCAAATTGCGGTAAAGAAATTAAACCTCAAACTCCACAACAAATAATCCTACAAGTTTTGGAATCAGTCAAAGAAAATCAAAAATTTATAATTAAAGCCCCAGTTATAAGAGATAGAAAGGGAGAATATAAAGAACTATTGCAAGATTTAAAAAAACAAGGGTTTCTAAGAGTTGAGATTGATGGTATTCAATATACTCTTGACGAGAAAATATCAATGGAAAAAAATGTGAAACATACCATAAATGTAATTGTGGACAGGTTAGTAATGAAGAAAGATATTCGATCAAGATTCGCAGATTCAATCGAAACAGCTTTGGACCTAACAGATGGTTTAGTTATCATTGAAGTTATTGGAAGTAAAGAACAGATATATTCAGAACATCTCGCCTGTATTGATTGTGGAATATCTTTTCCTCCATTAGATCACAAAATGTTTTCCTTCAATATACCTCATGGAAGTTGTAAATATTGTAGTGGTTTAGGCACTGTTATGGAGTTTGATTATGAATTATTTCTTGGAAATGATTTAGATCTTCCACTGGAAGAAACACCTATTAGAGATATACCTGGATTTGGATCTTTAAATGGATTTTCTTGGCAAACAATAGTACAAGTTGCTAAACATTATGGATTCGACACTGATAGTACTCCTATTAAAGACATTGAACCGTCAAAACTTCATAAAATATTGTTTGGATCTGAAAATGAATCAATTGATTTCCATTTTGAAAGTGATAATAATAACTATAGAAATCATAATAGTGAATTTAAATCGTCTTGGAACGTAGTAAGGCCATTTGAAGGGCTGATACCAATACTTCACAGGAGGTATATGGAGACTCGCTCAGAATGGGCTCGTGATATTTATGAAAGTTTCATGAATCGAATTGATTGTCCTCAGTGCAATGGTAATAGGTTAAAACCAGAAAGTTTAGCAGTGACCATTAATGATCTTAATATTGCTGAATTGTCTAAATTGGCTGTTAAGGATTCCTTAAAGTTTTTCAGAGAATTAAAACTAAATGAAACTGAAAAGACTATAGTCAAGGATGTTTTAAAAGAAATATTAGATCGACTATCTTTTCTTGAAAATGTTGGGCTAGATTATATTTCATTAAACCGTCGTTCAGATACCTTATCTGTAGGTGAAGCCGAAAGAATTAGATTAGCTACTCAATTAGGATCAAGCCTAGTAGGTGTATTATATGTATTAGATGAACCAAGTATAGGATTACATCAAAGAGATATATCTCGTCTTGTTAATATGTTGAAAAAGTTAAGAGATTTAGGTAATACAGTTATTGTAGTTGAACATGATGAGGCAATAATGCGAAATGCTGATCATATTATTGATTTAGGGCCATTAGCAGGTGAAAGAGGGGGTGAAGTAGTAGCTGAAGGTTCAATAGAATCAATAATAAGGTCAAATACTTTAACTGGAGATTATTTATCGGGGAAAAAAAGAATTGAAATTCCAAAAACTCGACGCAAAATCAGTAATGATATTATCGAAATAAAAGGAGCAGAAGAAAATAATTTAAAAGCTATTAATGTCAAAATTCCTTTGGGTGTATTTACTTGTATAACAGGAGTTTCAGGAGCAGGAAAAACTAGCTTAATAATTGATTGTTTATATAAAGGACTTCATAATTTAATAAATACTCGAAGTTCTAAAGTTAATCAAGGAAAATTTGATAAAATAATTGGCTATGAAAAAATAGATAAAATCATAAATATTGACCAATCACCAATAGGTAGAACTCCGCGGTCAGTACCTGCTACTTATACAAAAGCATTAGATTATATTAGAGAAATTTTTGCTGGATTACCAGAATCGAGAGAAAGAGGTTATAAGAAAGGAAGATTTAGTTTTAATACAAAAGCTGGTCATTGCAAAAAGTGTAAGGGTACAGGTTATATCTTAAAAGAAATGTATTTCTTACCAGATGTATACATAAAATGTGATTTATGCAAAGGTAAAAGATATAATGCTGAAACATTAGACATTAAATATCGCGGAAAATCAATTTATAATGTGTTAAAAATGACTTTCCACCAGGCTTTAGATTTTTTTGATAGCTTTCCTAATTTAAAAAGGACTATTAAAACAGTAGTTGATGTTGGTTTAGGCTATTTAGAATTAGGTCAATCTTCAACAACGCTGAGTGGAGGAGAATCACAACGCTTAAAAATTGCTAGAGAACTGAGAAAAACAAGTACAGGAAACACACTTTATATTCTAGATGAACCTACAACTGGACTTAGCTCTTTCGACATAAATTATCTGTTAAAAGTTCTTCAAAAGTTAGTAGATAAAGGTAATACTGTAATCATTATTGAACATAATATGGATATCATAAAATCTGTGGATCATATTATCGATCTTGGGCCTGAAGGGGGAGAAAAAGGTGGAAAAGTAGTTGTAGTGGGTTCTCCAGAAGAAATTATTAATTCAAAAAGTTCCTATACAGCAAAATATCTTCAAAAATATTTAAATTAGAATTAAGTCTTAAAAAAGAAAAATTTCTTTACTTTTCTTTACTTTTTATAAAATATATTTCATGTTATGAAAGAATAATACGCTAATTCCAAATTTGTGATGAAAAATGGCTACTCAAGAAGAATCTAAAGTAATTAGAGCTCCAATTGCATGTATATTAGGACATATTGATCATGGCAAAACATCTCTCTTGGATTATATTCGTGGTACAGTTGTACAAAAAAGAGAAGCTGCTGGGATAACTCAACACATAGGAGCTTCATACTTTCCAACACAAGATATTAAAGAGTTCTTAAGAAAATCAAAACAAGAATTTGCCGAAAAAGATATTAAACTTCCAGGGATATTAGTAGTTGATACTCCTGGTCATGCTGCTTTTTTGAATCTTAGAAGAAGAGGAGGTGCTGTTGCAGATATAGCAATTTTAGTAATTGATGTAACAGCGGGGACAATGCCAATAACATGGGAATCCGTAAGAATACTGAGAGAAAGAAAAACACCTTTTGTTATAGCTGCTAATAAAATTGATAGAATATCTGGTTGGAAATCTAAAAACGATGCTGACTTTTTAGATAGTTATAATTCGCAGAAACCACATGTAAAAGACTTTTTAGACGAGAAACTCTTGCAAATAAGTACTAACTTCTTAGAAGAGGGATTTAAAGGTATAGATAGATATGATAAGATAAAAGATTTCACCAAAAAGATTGCAATCGTTCCTACAAGTGCCAAAACAGGAGAAGGTATTTCGACATTATTATTGATATTAATGGGCTTAGTTCAACAATATTTAACACCAAATTTGAAATTCTCTTCTGGTCCTGCTAAGGGGGTAGTATTAGAAGTGAAGAAAGAAAAGGGTCAAGGAAAAACAATCGATGTATTAATTTATGATGGTATTATTAAAAGGGGAGATGAATTTATAGTAGGAGGATTAGAAAAACCAATTAAATCAAAAGTTAGAGCATTATTACTTCCGAAGCCTTTAGATGAGATTAGAGATCCTCGCCAAAAATTCGATTCGGAAGAATTTATAAGTGCTGCAGCTGGTGTCAAAATCTTAGCTCCAAATATTGATGATGTAGTAGCTGGATCACCTTTTAAAGGGATTGGAGACCCTTCAGAGGAAGAAACTGTCTATAACGAAATTGAAGAAGAAGTTCAAGCTATTAGAATTAGAACAGAAAAAGCAGGAGTAGTATTAAAAGCAGATACTTTAGGATCTCTTGAAGCAATAGTAAGTTTTTTTACAAAAAATGGAGTTAAAATTAGTGTGGCCGATGTTGGACCAATTAAAAAAGAAGATGTAATGAATGCAAATATTGTTAAAGATTTTGATCCTTATTCTGCTACTGTTTTAGGATTTAACATTCCTATATTACCAGAAGCTCAAGAACAAGCTAACATTGATAATATCAGAATATTTACTAATAATGTTATTTATCGGTTGTTAGAAGATTATATTGAATATGCTGAAACAAGGAAAGCAGAAGATACTGCTAAAGCGTTAAGTGAATTAGTATTACCTGCGAAGATAAAGATGCTCCCTGACTTTATATTTCGAAATTCAGATCCTGCTGTATTTGGCGTACATATTGAGGCTGGAACTTTATATCCAAAAGTACCCTTAATATCTAACACAGGAAAAAGAGTCAAAAGAGTTCATCAAATTCAAGATAAAGGCCAAACATTAGAAAAAGCACTTAAGGATTCTGAGGTAGCTATTTCTATCCGTGGAATTGAAATAGGACGAGATATAGGAAAAGATGAAATTTTATTTGTACACGTCCCCGAATCTCATGTTAGGCAATTAATGGGAAAGTTCCTTGATGAATTAACCACAGATCAAAAACAAGCTTTAAGAGAGTATATTATCTTAAAGAGAGCCTACGAACATCCTTGGTGGGGTATGTAATAACAAAAATTCATTAAAAAATGATATTTTTATTAAAAATATGACATCAATTAATGACATCTTAAGCTCTACTCTAAAACAAATCGTTCCAACTAATCAGGAGTTAGAATTAATTAATGAAATAGTCGAGAAATTAAAAGGTCTACTCAAAAGCAAAGCAGAAGAATTAGGTGTAAATTATACTTTAATTGAATCGCAGGGATCAACAGGTATCAAACAAACCCAATTAAAGGGGGATTTTGATATCGATTTATTTATTGGATTAGATTATAATTTATATAAGCTAAAATATATAGGACTAAGTAAAAACAAATTAAAAAAAGAATCGAAAAAAGATTTCTTAGAACTTTGTAATAATTGGATTATTAAATCTCTAACCTTAAATGAATTTCAAAATCCACGTCTTCTATATGCTGAACATCCATATGTAACCGTGGATTATTTAATAGATAATATAGAAATAAAAATTGATATTGTTCTATACTTTGATTTAGATAAAATATTTATTGAACAAAAAGGACCAATAACAGCAGTTGACAGATCTCCTTGGCACGGTCGATTTATAAGGGAAAACTTAACTAATGAACAAAAAAATGATGTTCGATTATTAAAACAGTTCTTTAAATCTAATCATTGTTATGGAGATACTAGTGCTGTTGGTAAGGTTGGATTTATTGGATATAGTGCAGAATTATTGATTTATTATTTTGGGACTATCTACAAATTATTTAGAAATTTTCACACTCTAAAAGAGAAACCTTTAGATTATTATAAAAGAGATATTAATGAATTAAAAAAAATACAACATTTTAAGAATGATTATATTATTATCATAGATCCAATTGATAAAAATAGAAATGTTGCCTCCGCCATATCTGGAAGGGCATATCTATTTTGTAATGAAAAAGTAAAAAAATTCTTGAAAAAACCATCAAAAGAATATTTTATCCAGAAAGCAATACCAGAAGCAGATCTTTCTAATTTAAAAGATCAATTACTATCAAAAATCTTTATTGTTGAGTTAAAAAATAATAATGATGAAATTCATTATACAATAAACAGAGATAAATTATACTCATTAGCAGAAAGCATTAAAGTCAATGGAGAAAGGGAATTTACACACGCAGAACGATTTGGAAATATTATTTATGAGATTTATTTTGAAGACAAAGTTAATGAATATAATATAGCTTTTTATTGTCAAGAACCCCATCTCTCTAATACATATATTCGAAGAGGACCTCCAATTAAAGAAAAATTACATGCTACTAAATTTAAAGAAAAAAATCCGGAATACTTCGCGAAAAAAGGATATCTATGGATTGAGACTAAAAGAGATTTTTATCTTTTTTCTGAATTTTTAAAGGAGTTTGTTAAGAATAAGGTTCCAGATAATTTTAGTATAAATAATGTCTCTCTTTCATACAGGAGCAAATCTAGTTCCGGAAAAAAAACTATTTACATCTTAGAAGATATGGTATTACCCTTTTATATTTAGTATTTAACTTTAATTCTTAAAAGTTTAAATAAGAAATACTATTTTTTCTTCCATACTTTTTAATTATTTTACTGATGTTTATTATGGACGAAGAACTTGAATTAAAAGAAGAAATAATCCCCTTAAAAAGTAGAGTATGGGTTTCTGGAGCGGATGCTGCAGTAGCATTAATGCAAACATTCATACTTACTCTAATAAGTTATTATTTTATCTCTCTTCGAGGTCTTGACGCTGTTCTTGCTGGTATTGCTTGGTTAATTTTTGGATTATGGAATATGGTTAATGATCCTTTATTTGGGTATATTACTGATCGCACAAAAAGTAAATTAGGAAGAAGAATCCCCTATATTCGGTATGGTGCTCCCTTGATTGCATTATCATATATCTTATGTTGGATTTATTGGCCAGGCTCACAGACAGATCAATTAGCAATGTTCATTCAGTTATTAGTTTTTCTATTTTTTTATGATCTTTTATATACTGCTGTAGCCTCTGCTCTATATGTTATGCCCTATGAAATGGCTATATCTAATAAAGCCCGGGGAAGTATCTTTTTCTGGAAAGTTATTTTTAGTGTATTTGCGATGGTAACACCACTTTTACTATTGGATATGGTTAAACCTGAGACTAAGGCTGATTTACCATTTTTTCAAATTTTTCAAATTGTTTTAGGTATTTTAGCCGGACTAATTGTGTTTTTAAGCACGTTTTTCTATAAGGAAAAACAATTTCCTAGGGAAGAGGAAATAGTTCCTTTCTTGAAATCACTTAAAAATACATTTAAAAACAAATCTTTTATTGTGTTTGAGGTTATTAGTTTTACAATTATTTATGTCCAAGGTGGAATTTTAACAGGTGTACCATTCTATACTAGTGAATTAGAAATGCCAATGATGCTATTATATGCTTTTCTAGGTATTGGAATAATAGTAGGGATTATCCTATTCATAATAAGAGGTCAAAATTTAGGAATAAAAAAAGCTATGCAAATAATGCTTCTTATTTTCTCTGCGGGATGTTTCATAATTCTCTTTTTTGGGCGAATTTTAGCACTAACAATGATTGGATTTATCGGACTCGGGATCGGATTAACGGGCGCTTTGTATTTAATCCCTCTAATGAATGGAGATGTAATTGATAAAGATGAAGATATGACAAGTCAAAGAAGAGAAGGAATGTATGCAGGTATTAACTCTTTTATAACAAAATATGCTTATAGTATCGCAGAATCAGCCTTTCTGTTTATAATTGCAATATTTGGTTTTGATAAGGATTTAGATCCAGGTCAACAACCATTTCGAGTAGAAACAGGTATAATCATAGGTTGGATGTTGTTACCCGCGATATTTTTATTATTTTGTTTTCTTGTTATGAAATTTTACCCATTGACTGGACCTGAATGGGAAAAGACAAAATCAAAATTAGCAGAAATTCACAAACAGAAAGAAATTGAAACGTTAAAGAAATTAGGTTACAAATACGTTGAGTAAACTGGAATAAATTAAAAATATTAACAAAGTTTTTACAATCCTTTTTTCTATTTTAAAAAAAGATAAGCACAATTTTTTGTCGCAATCAGCGCAAGTTTAAATATTCGAAGTATATATTATTTTTAGTCTGATTAATTTAGTTACTATCATTAAGAAGGAAATATAGTGATAAAAGATTTACAAGACCTCTGGATTATAAAAGAAGGAGGAGTAGTTGTATTCAGTAAAAAGAATAACAAGAGTATCAATGACCAGTTTATAGGAGGTTTCATTAGCGCATTATCTTCTTTTACAAAAGTCATCTTAAATGATATGTTATCTCATTTTGCTACTCATAATTTACAGGTAAAAATTTTATCTAAAGAGGGATTCATGTTTGTGGGCAGATTTCCTAAAAATGTAAAAGATAAACAAGTAAAAAGAGAACTGGATTATATAGTAAATAAATTTTTTGAATATTTTCCTCCAGACAAAGTAAATAAATTTGGTACAGATATGAAATATTATCAGAAATTTGAAGACATTCTTACTCATGATTATGAAACATTAACAGACTATATTTCTTATATTTGGAATAGTAAAACACATGAGTAAGTTTATTTTTAAAAATTTTTCTCATCTCTTTTGTATTTACAGTTTATAGCCTATATTCATAAAATTTTTATGATTTAACATATTTTTTTCTATAATTACAACATGATTATGAATATAATATAAGATGAAGTGAATTATCAATGGTAAAAGTAAAGAATCCGGAAACTATAGCAAAATTGGTTACTGAGGGTTCATATGAAAAAAAAAGAATTTTCTCAATAACGGCGCATATAGATCATGGTAAAACCACTGCTACAGATTATCTATTGCGTAGAGCTGGATTGATGAGACCTGAAGACGCGGGACAGCTCCAAATGACAGATTCAGATGATGAGGAACAAGAAAGAGGAATAACTATCTTTACAAGTGTAGTTCTCCTTGCTTTTCAAGATCCAAGAAAACCAGATGATGACGAACCTTACATTTTCCAATTGAATGATACTCCGGGGCATATTTCATTCACGGGAGAAGTATCACGTGCTCTTAGAGGGAGTGATGGTGCTATTATCCTAGTTGATGCTCTTGAAGGTGTAATGACTCAAACTGAGACCAACATTAGATTGGCAGTTGGTGAAGAATACTGTAAGCCAGTTCTTTTCATAAATAAAGTTGATCGCCTAATTAGCGAGCTAAGATTGAGTCCTGAGGATACTTATGCTAAAATTGATGATATTACTAAACAGGTTAATGAACTAATAAAGAAAGTAAGACCAGAAGGTTCAGAGTGGGGAGTTGATTTTGCAAAAAATTCTGTAGCCGTAGGTTCAGCTAAACATGGGTGGGGGTTCACTTATGAAATCCTAAAAGAAAAAGGACTTACTCCAATAACGGTATTCGAAAAATACAATGAAGGGGATATTCAATGGTTGCGAGATAATATACCTCTTGATGAGCCTATGTTGAGAATGGTTGTCGATCATTTACCAGATCCTATTACTGCCTCAAAATACAGAATCCCTCATCTTTGGGGAGGAGATTTAAACTCAGAATTGGGACAAGCATTAATAAAAAGTGATGCTAAAGGACCCTTATATGGAATGATTACAAAGATATTCTTAGATCCCTCTAAAAATTATATGGCTACACTGATAGGGCGTGTATTCTCCGGAACTTTTGATCAAACTGACTCGATCTATCTTCTCGGAAGTCGAACCTCAAATCGAGTAAAAAGATTAGGCGTTATGGAAATAACTGATCTTTTAGACATTCCTAAGATCCCAGCAGGAAATCTTTTTGCTTTATATGGATTTATATGTCCTTCTGGAGAGACTTTTATGCATAGTGAAAAGGTCCCAAAAAATAAAGAAGAAATTGCTAAGATCCCTACTTTTGAAAAAATCCATTATGCTTGCAAAGCAGTTGTATCAAGAAGTATTAAACCACAAGACCCACATGACCTTGGTAAATTAGGGGAAGTTGTAGGGAAATGGTTACAAGCGGATCCCACTGCAGAATTTCGCCTTGATAAGGAAAGTAAAGAATATATATTATCTGGAATAGATCCTCTCCAAATCGAGATCCTAGTTAAAAGAATAAATAATCAGGTAAAAATCGATATAGGAGAACCCATCATAGTATACCGAGAAAAAATTAATTCAAAGAGTAAAGAATTTCATACTAAATCGTCAAATGCTCATAATCGACTTCTATTATACGTAGAACCATTAGATGAGAAAACTGAAGAATTAATTGATGAGGGTAGAATAACTGATTTACAAGACGAAAAGGCACGTGCTCAAATTTTAAGAGAAGAGGCAGGTTGGGATACAAAAGAAGCTAGACGCATTATTGACGTCTTTAAAGGAAATGTTCTTGTAAATGGTACTTCTGGATTACAAAGATTTGATAGAATAAAAAATGATCTCGTAAGCGCTTTTAGAAGTTGGCTTAGTGAATGTATCATAGCTAAAGAACCAGCTATGGGCATTAAAGCTGTTTTTACAGATGCCGTCATCCATGAAGACCCTAGACATACGCAATATGCGCAAACTGCCAGCATGAGTTTTTCTGCTTTATCATTATCCATGCTTAATGCCAATCCTCATCTCTATGAGCCAATCCAGAGAATAGATGTAAAAACTCCTCAAGGTACTGAAGGTGGAGTAAATACAATAATAAATAGGCATCGTGGTCGAATAAATAATGTCATTCCCGAAGGGGAATATGTTAGAATTCAAGGGCAAATTCCCGCTGCTGAAATTATAGGAATTGCTGATGAAATCCGCAGCTCTACACAGGGAAGAGCCTTCTTTGGTTATGAATTCAAAGGATTTGAGAGAGTACCTCCTTCTCTGGAAGAAGATGTTATATTAGATATACGCAAAAGAAAGGGAATGCCATTAGAACTCCCAAATACAAAGAGCTGGGAGAGATTTATATATAAAAGAACTTAAAATATCTTTTTTCCAAATATATACTTTTTTTAAAAATTATAAATTAAAAAGCTGTTTTAACTCAGTTGTATCATTAACAAGATAATCTGGATTATGTTCTTTTAAAATTTCTTTTTGAGCTAATCCGCTAGCTACACATACCATTTTAACATTAGCATTTTTGCCAGCTTCGATATCAGTTGTCATATCTCCTATAAAAATAGCTTCTGAGGATTTAATCTTCCATATTTCAAGAATCTTGAGAATTCCTTCGGGACTGGGTTTAACTTCCGTTACCTCATTAAATCCTATTATAGTTCCAAAATATTTGGTTAAATTAAATTTCTCTAATACTTCTTCAGCATATTGACTTTTATTATTGGTTAATATGGCTAATTTAAAATTCTTTGATAATGTTGAGATTAAATCATCTATCCCATCAAATAATGTAGCTTCTTCTCTATATTTATTAAACTGATTAAATAAAAAAATAGCTATACGTAATTTCTTGAAGAAACTAAGCCCTTCTAAAGAGTTTATTTTAAGTAATTCATAAGAATTTAATAATATTTTAGGGACGGGATAATTTTGAATTTCTTCGATTAAATGAGCAATTTCTTCCATGACAGCATCACGGTTAACTTTTAATTGATATTTTTCAATTCCATCATCGACAGCTT
>JBHLKV010000068.1:0-13373 GCA_048886305.1 Candidatus Hodarchaeota archaeon | reverse complement strand
ATCTTAGGGGAATATGATTTAATATCTAACAATACTAATCCTGCATGGCCTTCAAAAAAAATGTGTGGCTTTGGTCACGGACCTTATGTAATAGTAATACCTGGTAGATCAAGAAGTAATCTAATAAGAATGATAAATTCAATTGAAATCATAACTAATCCATAATTAACAAAATTCAATTTTTTTTTAATTAAAAATTTTAAAATTAAATAGAAATCAATACTAAAAAAGTCTTTAATAATAAGTATGGAAACTAGGAACTTTTATATTTTAATCGCCTCTATTCTAATAGGTGTAACTACGTTTTGGTTGTTCCTTATAGCTATAATTGAATTAGATATTGATCTATTTCAAGATCCAAAAAAAATTGAAATAAAAGGAAATGGTGTAAATAGGGAAATAACATTATCATTGAGTGATTTGAAATCTGATCAATACCTTCAGATTGAAGATAAAGTCTATCATATTATGAATAGTGTTGGATCTGAATATGATGTTACTTATTCAGGAGTATCTTTATGGAGTGTATTAGAAATAGAAGGTATATTAAGTGATGACCCTTCAGTATTAACTTTTCAATTTTTTGCTAGGGATGGTTATCGCTCTCCAAAACCACTGAATTTATCTATAGTTCAATTAAACCCTGAATTAGTTATTATAGCTTATGAAAAAAATGGAGATCCTTTATTTGAAGATGGTCCATTAAGATCAGTTATGGATCAATCTATTATGCCTTCTGGTGAATATAGTTCGCAATATTCTGTTCAAATGTTAAAAGAGATTGTTATAAACTAATTATAGGTTCTTCTCAATGGATATTAAAAATGATGATTCTATTGTTGATGATTATTTGGAAGAGATAGAAGCTCCACTAAAAACAGAGGACTTCATAGAAACCGGATTTATACAAGAAGGGAAAAAAAAGATTATACTCTTAGATCTTTTATATTCTACTATAATTGGTGTTATGGGGGGAATAATTTCAAGTCTTATACCATTTAGCTTATTAATAAAAGTTTGGTATCCATTAACAGGAGGCACACAATTAGTAAGTGGACATCATGTTATATGGGCATCAATAGTTTATGGGTTAACTAAAAAGAAAAAGAATATCATTTTCACTATGCTTTCTAAAGGATTGCTTGAATTTCTTTTTGGAGATGTTTGGGGGGTATTAATAATATTTGTGAATTTTATGGAAGGTTTATTCTTAGCTCTCGGTTTTTTTTTGATGGAAAAAATTGGAGAAGGAGAAACTAAACTTGGTTGGGGTATTGCTGGAGGATTTGGGAATTTCTTTCAAGCTCCATTTTTTTGGATAATCAACCAACGCTGGTACTTACATTGGACACTTTGGGCTCTAGCTTTTATATTTGCGTTTGTTTCTGGGATTATAATTGTCGGATTATTGGGAAGAACTGTTAAAAATTATTTAATTAAAGCTGGTGTTCCAACAACTTTTTAAAAAGAGGTGTTTTATTTTAATTCTGCTCAAAATATTGCGATCGACTTTCAAAATTTTACTTTCATATATGGCAATGATAACAGTAAGAAACCTGCAGTTTCCAATATAAGTTTTGAATTAAAAGAAGGAGAGGTTATAATACTTGCTGGTCCAAGTGGAAGTGGGAAATCTACTATATCTTATGCTATGAATGGGATAATACCATGGCGTCAAAAGGGATTCATTAAAGGAACTATTAATATTTTCAATAAAAGTATTTGGGATTATAACTTCTCAGAATTATCTCGATTAGTTGGATTAGTAAAGCAAAATCCAATAGATCAATTGATAACATTTACGGTTAAAGATGAAATTGCTTTTGGTCTTGAGAATCTGAATTTTCCGCCTAAAATAATTGCAGAAAGAGTGCAAAATATTGCTAATTTAATGGGAATTAGTCATTTATTGAATCGGGATATTGAGCAGTTAAGTGGAGGACAAAAGCAACTTGTTGTTTTAAGCTCTTTCTTGGTTATGGATCCAAGAATATTGATCCTTGATGAACCAATTGCTTTCTTAGACCAAACATCAGAAAGTTTATTATTAAATAGATTAAAAAAACTGGTATTTTCAAGAAAATTTCCCTTATCATTAGTTATAATAGAACACAGATTATCCAGGGTAATGGATATAGCAGATAAATTAATAATATTAAATGAGGAAGGGAACATTTCCATGAAAGGTAATCTTAAAGAGATTATAACTGATAAATTTGAAAATTTAACGAGGAATAATATCAGAGTTCCCTGGATAGTTGATATAATTCATCAATTCAAAAAGAAAAACGCTAACTTCGAAAAAATGAGAAATCCAGTAAATTTTGATGAATTACTGGAGATTATCTCAACATTAGATAAAGATAGTCTAAAAAAGATATATGAAATTATTTTAAACAAAGAAATTCATCCAGATGGATTATCAAAGTATGAAAAATTCGATGAAGATATAGAATTTGAAGATGTGTATATAAAATCCCTAAAAGATCTTAAAGGTAAGGAAAGATCTACAAAATTTTTAGGAAACGGAGAATATGAGAATGAAGTACTATTAGAAATCAAGAATCTTAGATTTAAGTATCCAAATAGTGGAATTCTTGCTATAAAAGATTTCTCTATAAAAATAAATAAAGGAGATTTTATTGGATTAGTAGGTTCAAATGGTTCGGGTAAGACCACCTTATTGTATTTATTAGCAAATTTATATGAGCCTACTTCAGGAGATATTTTTTACAAGGAGAAAAATCTGAATGAATTAAATTCGTATGAATATGCAAAAAATATCGGTTTTATATTTCAAAATCCTGAAAATATGATCTTCAAATCAACAATTAGAGAGGAACTATTATATGGTCCGAAAAATTTTGGTATCTTCGAAGATATTGATCAAGGATATCTTTTCAAATTATTAAAACTAATAGGTAAAGAAAATCCAGAAAAAAACCCGTATAATCTAAGTTGGGGACAGAAAAGAAGATTAAACTTAGGTTCCATTTTTATTTATAATCCTGAAATTATATTATTAGATGAACCATTTATAGGTCAAGACCAAAAAACAATTGATTCATTAATAGAAACTCTTTTTATTGAAAATAAACGAGGAAAAACAATTATTATATCTTCTCATGATTATCACTTATTATTAAAATATACAAAAAGAATTATTGAATTAAATAAAGATGGTAGTCTAAAAGATTATGATTTTAGCAGTAATTATTTTCAGAAACATAGAAATTTAGGACCTTTTATTTTATTGGAAAAAATTTTGGAAAAAATTTAGTGAAAGATGTCAGAAAAAAATAAAATTTTAGATCAAAAAAAGTATACATTTGCTTATTTTCCAGGAGATTCTTTAATGCATAATTTGAATCCTATTTCCAAGATTATTTTTTTAGTTCTATTGACTGTTTTCACTTTTATGATTGAGAGTCTAATTTTTTTGACTATCCTATTAACTTTGGTAATACTACTAGCGTTATTAAGTAGAATTTCTCTAAAAAACTTAGTAAGAAAATTGAAATTCATAATTATCATCCTTGTTTTTAGTATAATTTTGAATATCTTTTTTAATGCTATTCCTAGCAAAAATGAAATTGTTCTATTTTATCTTTTTAATTTGCCATTTCTACCAATCAGAAGATTAGCTGTGTATTATGCCTTAAGAGCATCTTTAATAGTATTAATGTTATATAGCTCAACTATAATATATAGTAATACTACGTCTCCAAAAGATTTTTTATATTCACTTCTAAAATTAAGAATTCCTTATAGATATTGCTTTTCTTTAATGGTGGGATTTAGATATATTCCTTTAATTGAACAAGAAGCTAAAACTATCGCTTTAGCTCAAAGAGCTAGAGGTTTTGGATTAGAAAAAATAAATTCAGTTAAAAAAGCATATAGATTAATCTTTGAAAGGCTTGTAGCAACTTTAATTTCAATTCTTAGAAAGGGTCATATTACATCAATTTCAATGGAAAACCGATGCTTTGGGATATATAAAAAAAGGACTAATTTGAATATTATAAAATTCAAGTTAATTGATATTCTTTTTATATGCTTCTGCTTGATTTTATTTTCCTTTTTACTTTTTTACATTCTAGGATTACTTCCTCTTCCTCAGTTTCCCTCATTATATCAAATATTTATAAAATTAAAAAATGGTGCTTCATGAGAGTAAAAGTCCTTTATTTTGCTGAATTTAAGGAGATAACAGGAAAAGATTCTGAGGAATATGAATTAACTATCAACACTTTAAGGGGTTTAATTGATTTAATAACAGAAAAATATTATAAAATGCGAGATTTAATATGGGATGATAAAAAAGATTTTATAAAAAACGATATTTCTGTTATTATAAATAATAAAGCGATCTATGGGCAAGATATATTAGATTGTCCATTAAAAAATGGAGATATAATTGCATTTTTGTTTCCTGTATTTGGAGGTTAGAAGGAAAATTTAAAAAAAAATCTTCTATTTATTTGAGTTTTTTATTGAGTTTTACTGTTCCTAATGCTATCATCAATACTGCGAAGAATAACAAAACTATTAGCGCAAATGGTACATCCAAGAAACTCTCTTTTCTTAAGAGAATATCTCTCATTGCTAGATTAGCATACGTTAAAGGGATAAACTGAGAGACTGGTTGTAGCCAATCTGGCAAAGTTTCTATTGGTGCCCATACTCCTGAAAGTAACATAAATGGGATGATAACTAAGGGAATAAATTGTAGTATTTGAAATTCCGTTTTAGCTAATGTCGAAAGAAATATCCCTATTCCAAGCGCCCCTATAACTACTAAATAAATAATTAAATAAGCTTGAATAAGAGAAAGAACTGTGTATTCGATTTGAGCACCAAAAATTAAGAATGTTGTAAGAATAACAGAAGTTGCTTGAACAATTGATAGAATGCTATGAGATAAGATATATCCTAGAATAACTTCTCCTCTCGTTAATGGTGAAGTAAGTATACGCTCCATTGTTCCCTGATTTCTTTCCCTTAGAAAAGCTAACATTGTCAATAGAAACGAGAAAAAGAACACAATAAAACATAGAATAGCTGGAGTAAAATAGCTAATTGATTTTATCGGTTTTTCGGTGCTATCAGGATTATTGAAATAATATTCATCTATATTAAAGTTAGATTTATTAAATTCTTCTGAAAAAGCTTTAACAAGAGAACTGCTTAATACACTCATAATTACCAAGCATGATTGCGGTTCAGCACCATCTAATATGACTTGGAGATTAATTTCCTTTTTTGTTAGCATTTCATAGGTGAAATTTTCAGAAAATATTAAAATGGCACGGATCTCACCTTTTTTTACTAAACTTTTTGATTTGTTTAGGTCATTGGAAAATATTAGCTTTAATTTTCCATTTTCATCTAAGACATCAAGAATTTTATCCGATAACATCCCTTTAGTCCAACCGATATCATTGTTACAAAGAGAAATATTAATAAACTCTGGAAGTGGCCCAGGAGCTCCTTCATGAACTGGAAATATCAAAACTGAAAAATTAAATCCTCCAGTGTATGTTTCTAATACTTGAGTATAACTTAATTGAAAGAGGGAAATGATATATTGTGCTAAATCTGGATTTTCATAACTTACATATAACTCAATTTGTGTTTCTTTCCCAAGTAACAAATTTTCTGTAAATAAGCTTGGAAAAATAATTGCTGCTTGGGAATAATTATTAGTTACAGCATTGCGAGCAGTATTTGGATCAAAAGTAATATTGTATTGAATTTTAGGATCTAAAGCTACTATGTCTGAAATTTGGGTTGCTATGTTATCTTCAAAATTATTATCATTATTTATTACTATTACCTTAATATTAGTTAATTCCCCTCCAAAAACAGAACCAAACAGAGCTGTAACTAGAATTGGAGCGAAAATTGATAACCCAATCATTCGGACATCACGTTTCATCTGATTCAGATTTTTTTTAGTCACAGTCCAAACATTAAATAATTTCATTTGTCTATAACACCCTCCTTTTTACTTGAAAAATGTATAAAAATATCTTCTAATGTAGGTTCAGTTGTAACCATCTCTCCTATTTTCGTTTCATTTTTAATCAGTTCTAATATTGGGTCTAATATTGAATTATCATCATAAAATACATCAATTTTGAATGGGGATGGAAATACTTCTAGATCATATTCTTTCGAAATTAGTTTTCCAATTGATTCTGTATTTTCAATTGTTGTTTTAACAGTTAGTTTCTTATATTTAGGGATTCTTTTCTTTAACTCATCTATAGTACCTTCAGCAATAAGTCGCCCATCTCTCATAAAACCAATTATATGACTTTTTTCAGCTTCATCCATCACGTGAGTAGTTGTAAGAATTGTAGCTCCCTCTTTGCTCAATTTATTAAAATAGTCCCAAAAAGTAAGTCTAAGCTTTGGATCCACCCCCACAGTTGGTTCATCAAGCATAATAAGAGTAGGTTCATGTACTAATGAACAAGCTAAAGAAAGTCTACGTTTCATCCCTCCTGAAAGATTTTCTACAATCATTTTTTGCCATTCTTTTAATTTTAAAACATCTAATATTGTCTCTATAGCTTTGTTTCGACGTTCTCGGTTCTTTAAGCCATACATTCGTGCAAAAAATTGAAGGGTTTCCTCTACGGATAAGTCAGGATAAAGACTGGTCTCTTGAGGCATATAACCAATTTTATGGATTATTTTATTCCGTTGTTTGGGTATGTTATATCCTAATAGCTTAATAGACCCTTCCGCTTCTAATAATCCTAAAATACAACGTATTAATGTAGTTTTTCCGGAACCATTTGGTCCTAAAAGACAGTAATTCTCACCAGATTTTATTGTAAAGTCAACTTTTTTTAGTGCTTCTACTATAGGTTTTTTGAAAGGCCCTTTTCCATGCCTACCAAATATTTTTGTAATGCCAGTAGCCTCAATTGCTAATTCCATAATAATTTCTCAACATTATTTTAAAATTTTAAAGAAGAAGAATTTCCAAAGATTAAAATAATTTTTCTATTCTATTTGAATATTATTTTTTAAAATAACCTTCTTTTAAGTAAAGACATTAAGAGCTTCAAGAAAAAGTATTTTAGAAATAAATAATTTATTACAATTATGGTTGATACAACCAAAATAGTAAAAGAAATACAAGAGAAATATAAGATAATCGGTAGAACAGAAGAGATAAAACAAATTGTTTTAGCTCATTCAGTAGGGAAAAATATCTTAATAGAAGGTGAAGTTGGAGTTGGAAAAACAACTCTCGCAAAAGCTGTAGCCGCTTATTTTGATTCAGATTTTTATCGTATCGATTGCTCGGAAGAAACACTTACTCATAATCTTGTGGGTTATTTTGATCCTCCATTAGTAATAGCTAAAGGATATAATGAAGATTCTTATGTAAAAGGTCCACTTGTATCTGCTATGTTAAAGGGAGGATGTTTATTTATAAACGAAATAAATAGAATGCCTGAAAGTACCCAAAATGAATTATTAACCGCACTAGATGAAAGAATAATAGAAATTCCAAAATTAAAAACTATTCATTCGCATGAAGATTTTTTTGTAATAGCAACTCAAAATCCATCTGCACATGTAGGGGTAACTGTATTAGGAGAAGCATTGATTGATCGTTTTATATGGATCAGATTAAATTATCAAAATCCCGAAGAAGAAATTTTAATTATTAAGCAAGAAGCACATTTAAGTAATGACAATGTTGATAAAATCGCTACTATATCTCAAAATATAATCCAAAAAACAAGAGAAAGTACATCGATACGAAGGGGGAGTTCTATTAGAGGAGCAATTGATATGGCTGCTTTAATAAGTCAAATTGGTAATGATAAAAGTTCGAAGAACTGGGTTGAATCGGCTATAATGTCTTTATATAATAAAATCGAATTAGAGGATGGTTTGACCCAATCAAAAAAAGAAATAATAACTAATATTGTTCTTGCTGTTTTAAATGAATCGGATTTTCAATAATCGATGATTTCTCAGAGGAAAGTTCCGAAGAGATTGAGAAGAGACTGCATGTTAGACTTACCGACAGACCACCTGATAAAGAAATTTTAAAATATGAAATAATTAGAAAGAAAAAGAAAAAACCAGATTATTATAAACATTTAGCTAGTTCTCTAGATTATAAGCAGATAAAAGAATTAACATATGTTGCGATTCAATACAAAAACCTTGAAGCTATTATCGGACTTTTAAAATCAAATGTATATGCTGCAACGGATGCCATTGATACTGAGGAAGGCGTTAGATTCTTCTCAGAAAAAGCTAAAGAGTCAGGAGAATTCATGCCAGAAATTTACTTTTTTATCAGGCGTCCGGTTTCAGAAAAATATAAAAATATTTTTAGACGATTAGCACGCCAAAGTATTATAAAATTATCATTAAAAATAACAAGCAAAGGAATAAGAGGTCAGTATAAAAAAACCATCCCATATTACCAAATTGGAATGCCTGAATTTAATATAGATGAAACTATTCAGCACAACCCTTTAAAAATTTATAATAAAAGTTTAAATTATCGAGATATCTATGGAATTAAAAGAAAAAGACAAAAAAGAAAAGTTGTATTAATTCTAGATACTAGTGGTAGTATGTATGGGCGTTTACTACTAAATGCAGCCCTTACAACCTCGGTATTAGCATATAATATGGAAAAGGAGGACTTTGCAATTATACTTTTTAATTCCACTGCTATGATCTTGAAAAAAATTAATCAAAAGAAGCAAACAATAGATATTATTGATGATATTTTGGATTCTGAGGCTGTTGGTTTTACAAATATTCATATAGGATTAAAAAAAGGATTAAAGGAATTAAATAAGGTTAGAGAAAAGAGAAAAAGTCGATTTGGGATTCTCATTACTGATGGTAACTATAATCGAGGTGAAGATCCGATTATTTTAGCAAAAGAGTATCCAAAATTACATGTTATTGGAATGCCAGCAGAAAATGATGCAGATAGAGGAATTGACACTTGTAGGGAAATAGCTCGAGCAGGAAGGGGAAAATTTTATGCTGTGAATAATTATAAAGAAATTCCAAGAGCCTTAATAGAATTATTGTCCCAATCTTAGACAATTTTAATTTTACAGAAGTCTAACTCTTGATTTTATTGAAGGGTAAAGACTTTTAAATCTCATCTGAACAATATAAATTAAGATTTTAATTTAATCTAATTTAAATCATATTCAATATGTTTATACTTTTTTGTGAAGTGATTTTTGTAATATCGCTTCACTTTTTTATATTTATTAACATATTCTTTATCCTTTTCTTTTTTCAGATTAATAAGTGGTGATAATTCTTCCAAAACTTTATATTTATAAAAAAAATATTCACTAACTGTTTTTGTCTCAATAGCAAAAATCATATTATCAATAAGCTTCTTGAACTTCTTTTTATTTGAAACTCCTTTTAAAGAATCCTTAATTACTTCAGCAGTTTCTTTAATATATCCCAGAATTAATCACCTATAATTGGAATTAATTTATTTATCATTTTTATTGACAATTCTTGGTTTGAATTGTAAGTTGAAGTTTTAAATTATTTAAAAATGATGAGGGGGGTAACTAAAAGTAAAATTTTTTCGGTAAAATTATGTTATAATATGATTTAATTAATTATAGGTTACAAGGATAAATTTATTTTAAAAGAGATAATTATAATGGAAAAAATAATTAGATATGCTTCGGAGGAGGATTTTGAACTACTCATAAGCATGTATTTAACGGAAGTTGAAAATCATAATTCGCATGCAGAGCAGTTTGCTAAGGATTTATTATATAAATTAAATACACTTTTATGTATAACTAATGATAAAGTAATTGGAACTGTTTCATGGGATAGACGAGGTGGTTTAAATGATGGTGTTGTGGAATTAATTGGATTAGGAGTCAATTCTAGTTTTAGACGTCAAGGTATTGCAAAACTATTGATAATCTCATTAATTGATGAAGCAAAAAAATTCTTTTCAGCTGATGGTTATAAATTACGGGTTATTTTTTTTTTTATGGAAAAGGAAAACAACGTTGGTAGACTGTTCTATAAGAATGTGGGATTCCGGGAAGTCTCAACTATCCCTGAATTTTATCCTGATGATGATGCTACAATTTGGATTAAATATTTTTAATTAGAATTACACTACATGAAAAAATATGTTTAATAATTTACCTGAAAATATAAAAAAAAGGATGAAATATTTAGAAGAAATTGATGCAAGAGATAGAATTGATGGTACTCCAAGATTAAGAAGATTACGGCAAATAACACCTGATACAGGGAGGTTTCTTTCAATTTTAGCTGCAAGTGCACCAAAAGGAGAATTTATAGAAATTGGAACTAGTGCTGGATATTCAACTCTATGGATTGCCGTCGCATGTAAGTTAGTTGGAAATAAAATAATTACCTTCGAAATTTTAAAGGAAAAAATAAAATTAGCGAAAGAAACATTCAAAATAACAAACATGGAAAGTTATATTGAATTAATTGAAGGAGATGCCCGTGAGTTTATAAAGAACTTTAAAAATATATCATTCTGTTTTTTGGATGCTTCAAAACGAATATATGAAGAATGTTATGATTTAGTAATACCAAATATGGTTAGAGGAGGAATTTTTATAGCAGATAATGCAATGACTCATTATGAAGATTTAAAACCTATGCTAGATAAGACTTTGGCTGATAAACGAGTGGATGCATTAATTGTACCAATCGGTAAAGGAGAATTATTGTGTAGAAAAATATGATTTTAATTCATTTTTAAAGTATAATGAATTAATTTTTATTAATTAGTATATGAAGATAATATTGATATAGAAGAAAGTACGAAATAATAATATTAAATTTATAAATTAAAGTTCTTTTACCAAAAAAGTGAATATTTAATGTTTGAAAGAGAAGGACCCCTTTATGTCTTCAAAATCTGCCTTATTGGGGATGGTGGAGTAGGGAAAACTTGTATTGCGCGAAGGTTATGTTTTAATACCTTTAATGCAAATACGCAATTGACAATAGGAATAGACTTCTATACCTACGACATCCCTATAATAGCAAAAGGTAAGAAAAATACAGTACGGCTTTCAATATGGGATTTTGGGGGGCAAGAACAATTTAAGAAGCTATTTAAATATTACATTAATGGAGCAAATGGCATTTTTTTGGTATTTGATTTACTAAAAATGGATACTCTTATTAAATTAGATTGGTGGTATGATAATTTAATTGAGTATAACCTTCAAGATTGCCCAAAAGTTTTAATTGGAACTAAGCTTGATTTGGTTAAGAAAAAGCAAAAAGTTGATGATTTCACTATTGAGAATTTCCTTGAAAAACACGATGAAAAAGATTTTCTGAAGACTTCATCCAAGGAAAATATGAATATCCTCCATAGTTTTAAAGAAATGACCAAAAAAATAATGGATTCTCATGAATTAGATTATGATGAAATTTTATAACTGTTTCTAATTCCAAATTTTACTTTTTCCACTAATCTTTTATGATTTAAGAAATTCTTTATATCATAGGAATCATTAATAAATTGAATTTATGAACTCTAAACACAAGACTTATAAAAGCAACTTAACTTGGCTCGTACACCACCTATTTAAACAGAAAACTTTAATGATGTGTGTGATTTTTGGAATAATTCTCGTCACATTAACGAGGACTTTAATTCCTCTTATTTTAGGTGATATTGTTGATAAAACTATTTCCATTCGTGATATTAAAGAAATAATACCGTTAATTCTCACAGCGTTTTTTATATATATTACTAATATAATATTGGATTACGGTTCAATGATGGCAGGACATTTCTTAGGATTAAAGACTGAACAAAATATGCGAACGGAATTTTTTGATATAATTCAATCAAAGCCATTGAAATATCATGATAGTGCTAGAACAGGTGATTTACAAGCACTTGCCACTTATGATCTAAGGATTGTAAATACTATGGTCTCTCACGGTGCTTTCTATATTTATCCTTTTATTCAAGTGACTATAGCGGCATTTCTATTATTTAATATTCTTGATTTAAGGCTTGCTTTATCTTTTATTCCTTTTCTTATTTTTTATATTTATTTTATTATGTATTATCGAAAGAAACTTGTCCCGTTTGTCACTGCGCGTATGGAAAAGCATTCAAATATAGCGATTGTACTTCAAGACAATATAAGCGGCTCTGCAGTGATCAAGACCTTTACAGCGGAAAAATTCGAAAGGAAAAAATTCCTTTCAGCAGTAAGGGCATTTAGAGATAATTGGATTGGTGAAAATGAAGTTCAATCTAAATTTTACCCCCTTTTAACTATTTATATTGCGATAAGTACAATCTTTCTTATATGTTGTAACTTTGTCTACTTTAATACCCTAACTATCGGTGAATTAGTTGCTGCGAATTTACTCTTAACAACTCTAGTTGATCCAACTAATTTAGTTTTCTGGGCAACTAATGATATGATGAGTGGTTTTGCAGCGTGCTCACGTCTATTTAAAGCACTTTCTAAAGAAGAAAGTGAGAAGATAATTGATTCAAGTATGATTTGGCCTAAAAGTTTTAAAGGGAAAATTGAATTTAAAGACGTGTCGTTCTCGTATGAAGATAAAGGGCAGATTAATATTCCTGTTTTTAAAAACCTTAACTTCACAATTGATCCTCAACAAACAATTGCCTTGGTTGGACCCACTGGATGTGGAAAAACTACTCTTGCTAAATTAATTTTATCTCTATATAAACCAAAAGAGGGTACAATTCTCTTAGATAATATAAACATACAAGATTATCCTCTGGATGTATTAAGGAAACATGTAGGTTATATTGAACAGGATATTTATCTTTTTCCACGATCTATTAAAGAGAATATTGCATTTGGTAAACCCGATGCTTCAGAACAAGATATTATTAGAGTTGCTAAATTAGCACAAGTGGATGAGTTTGTTCAACACTTTCCTAATGGATATGAAACGGTTGTAGGTGAAAGAGGAACAAGATTATCTGGAGGAGAGAGACAAAGAATTGCAATAGCTCGCGCTCTTTTAACAGATCCTGATATTGTTATTCTTGATGATTCAGTTTCAGCGGTAGATAGTGAAACAGAAGAGAAAATTGGGAGAGCTATTGAAAGTGTCTTAAAAAATAGAACTACCATAATAATAACTCATCGGTTAAATACAATTAGGAATTCCGACAAGATATTACTACTTAAAGATGGAAAAATCACAGCAGAGGGACATCATCTAGAATTGATACAGATATCAAAAGATTATAGGCGAATATTTGGAAAACATATTAAATTACCAGAAATCGAAATTGGGGAATAATGAGGTGATATTACAATAGGACT
>JBHLKV010000067.1:0-13382 GCA_048886305.1 Candidatus Hodarchaeota archaeon | reverse complement strand
ATTAAGCTCTGTTTACTAAATTTTAAAGCCTGTTCAAGATCACCTCTACTATAATAAATTATAGCAAGAGAAGAAAAGCATGTAGCAATACCAACCTTATTACCTAATTCTTTTTGGAGATCTAGACTCTTCATAATATAATTTAAAGCTTTATCATATTCCCCTTTAGCATTATAAATATTGCCAATTGTTTCATAAACAAGTGAAATATTAAGCTTTTCTCCCGTTTCCTCTTTTAATTTTAACCATTGTAGTGCTAGCTCTAATGCATTATTAAGATCATCCTTTAAAAAGTAAATTACTGATTTTATTTGATAAAAATCAGCTTCCAGTCTTGAGAAATCTGAGGTTAAATCTTCAGAAATCGAGTTAAGCAATTTTTCGGCTTCCAAACTATATTCAAGTGCTTTTTCTAATTTTCCAAGATATATTATATGTGATCTAATATGTAGAGCATCAATCGATTCAGGGATCTTTCCCTGTTTTTGACTCATCCGATAAGCAAGGTCACCAAGTTTTACAGCTTCTTTAAATTTACCGCAATAATTAAAAATTTTTCCTTTTAGGATTAGTGCTGAAAGTTGCTCTTTAGATGATTTAGCTTCTAATTTCTCAAAATTGGTAATTATTTCAAGTGCCTTCTTATAATTAGCTTTATACATTAATTGCTCTGCGTTTTCCAGTGCATCGGGTCTCAAATTAGACAACTTTATTTATCTCACTTAGTAAACTTTAATTATTAATTTAGAATACGCTTCCATTAGGTTAATAATAAATGCTTTAAATTTTCTGAAATAAAAAAATGAATATTTTGCTTAAAAGAATTTCCATGGTATTATTTTATATTGTATATTTCGTACTTTATATCTATTTATAACTGTTAGTTAAATAGATGTTTGAAGGTATAAATCATAACTCAAGAAGAGTAAGTGGTTTAAACAGTAAATCCTTTAATACGTTAAAAGAATTTATTACTCTAGCTGGTTGATGAGTATCAACCTTTCTTTTATATTGACAGTACTCTTCAGGTGATAATGGATATGGATAGAGACATTTTAAACAGGTGTTTTTTTTAATACACTCATTACATTTTCTTCTTTCTTCAGTTATTTTTCGTAAATTAAGTATATTTTGTAAAATTTCTGCAAAAGATGTATCAACATTTCCAATCGGATCTGAATACCAACATAATCGTACTGAATCATCTTTTCCTATAATAGCAGTCTCTAATTTACAACAATTTGCTTGATTATTCGTCCATCTACATAAATTATGAAAATGAGGTAAAGGCTTACTGTTTAAAAGGAAATCAAAAGGATCCTCCCTTTTTGAAATTTTAAGTAAGAGATTGTAAACTGTTCTTGTGTCTAAAGCATCATGCTCTGTGCAGATCGTACTTTCCATATCATTTGCACCTTTTTCATATTCTTTCAATGTCAAAAACGCATTTTTAATTTTTATTGGAAACCCAATCTGCTCACCTAATATAATCATTCTACTTGATTTTAGAACAGATTTACTATTTGAATTCTCCCAATAATAGCATTGATAATACATTGTTGGTGAAAATTGATCATAAAGAATTAAAGTGTTTTTTTGATTGTTTTTAATATAATCCAACTTATTTGAATGAATTTGAATTATACCTCCACCTATTGCCAGATTTTCTTGTATCCATTTTACTTGTTTTTTTGTTAAAATGTCAGAATTAATTATCACATTGTTAAAATACGGTTTTTGAATTTTCCTTTTGGGATTTAATGATAATATTTTGAGATTTTTATAATCAATCACAATACTATTTTTTTCAACTGCTGATTTTGGAGCTAATTTTACCTTATTTACATCAAAAGGAAAATTATTATAAGTAATTATATTATTATTTTTTCCTACTGGTCTAATAGAATATCCATATTTTTTATAATTTTGATATAATGGTGTACCTTTATAGATAAGAAGTCTATTATGCACATAAAAATCAATATCTAATTGCTTTGCCACTTCAAGAGTTTTTTTTGCATCCTGAATAGACTCTCCGGGTAATCCAATTATTAAACTCGCATACACAAATTTAAATCCTATTTTTTTTGCATATGTTGTCATTCTTTTTAATTTTTCAATATATTCAATTTCTTTATCAAAATTTTTTAGGGATTCTGGGGGATTTACTTTACCTATTGCTCTTAAAACTTTTGGTACAGCACTTTCTAGTGAAAATCCTAATGACACAAATCCTGCTTGCTTCATAAGATCTATTATTTCTTCATTAATTTTGTCGCAACGAGTTATACACGCCAATGGGATCTTAATATTATTCTCTATAATTTGTTCACATATTCTTTTTGCTCTATTCAGTAATATTGTAAATCCATCATCGTTAATAGTAACATGTCTTGTAAAATCTTTCTTCTCATTAAGATATAGCAATTCTTCAATTACTCGATTTATTGAATGTGTAAAAATATTTTTCTTGCTTATTACAGCACAATTACAATAAACACAATTTTGATTACATCCTCTTGCTGTAATTATCCCTATAGGGAAAGCTTTTGATGAGGGAATTACTTCTGAGAGATATGGAGAAGGATATTTATCAATATAATTTTTAACAAACCTATTCGAAAGTAGAACATTACGATCTGAATTTATAATAATTTTATTCTTATTTCTAAATGTTATACCTTTTATCTCATTTAGGTTAGATCGTTCTAATTTGAAATCATTTTTAGATAAAACGGATAGTAATTCCAGAACAGTTTCTTCTCCCTCATACCTAACACATATATCAACACTTTCAACATGTTTTAAAATTTCTTTAGATTGAACACTGGGGGTTGGACCTCCAAACAAAATTATAATGTCTGATTTATAAGACTTTAATCCATTAGCTATTAATGCACATTGCATATAATTAGTATAATAAACTGTGAATCCCACTATTTTAGGATTTCTTTCTACAATCTTCTTAACACATACTTCAACATTATAAGATTCACTTGATATATACTGTTCAGCTTTAAAACCATTTTTATTTAAATATGCTATTATATAAGCTGATCCTAAATTGTAGTCAAAACTAGGGATATAGTATGTTCCACTTGATGGAAAAACCATTAAAATATCCAAATAATTCTTAGTCAAAGATCTCACTATTTAAAGATGATAATAGAATGTTAGAACCTTAATTTTAAAAAAAAAAGAATTAGTTATTCCTTTTTCATTTCAAGTAGTTCTTTAAGTCTGGCTGAGGGGGGAGGAACTCCATGTATTGAGATTGGTCTAATAACAAATAAATCCCGCATATTCCATATTAGATCATCATCTAGATCATCTTTAAGAACTTTAACTAATTTAATCATTGTATCTTCATCATTTAAATCATTTTCTATACATTTCCGGAGTTCCGCAATTAAATTATCTGCCATAGGTTGATCAAATCTTTGTAATATAAGATCTCTTATTTTAAAATATCCTTTTTGCTCAATATCAGTTATTTTTCTCACCTTCTGAATCTCGCATTATATTTTAGATTTTTAGAATTATATCAAATTTAATGAATTCAAGTTTTTTTTTAAATGTTATTAATTAAGGTTTCTTTTTTCCAATTCTCTATAAAATTTTGATAATAGTTAAACGTGAACTGTAGTTCTTGATTGGTATTATTAACTAACCTATCAAATTTAATTAGAATCATTTATTAAAATATTTAATTGTATAAGATAATTTAAATCGCAAGAATTTTTAACGTAAAAATAAAAAATGGATGATTTTTATGGATTTTTCCTTAAATGAAAAACAAAAAATGTTAAAAAAAGTAACCAGAGAATTTGCCGAGGAATATATTGTGCCTGTAGCAAAGGAGAGCGATGAAAAACAAGAATTAGATGAAACTGCTTTTCAAAAAATGAAAGAAATGAATTATTTTGGAAGTTGCATTCCTAAAGAGTATGGAGGAGCAGGACTTCACGATGACACTATCGGGTTTTCTATTATAATTGAGGAAATTTCACGTGCTGATGCTGCTTGGGGGATTACTATTGCAGTGCATAATGGTGTTGCAGCCTATCCCATTTATAAATTTGGAACTGAGGATCAAAAACAAAAATTTCTAATTGATTTGGCAAAAGGTAATAAAGTAGGAGCTTTTTGTTTAACTGAAGCAAATGCTGGCTCTGATGCAGGAGGTGTTCAATTAACAGGGGTAAAAGATGGGGATGAATATATTTTAAATGGAACCAAAATATTCGCTACCTCTGGTGGTATTGCAAAAACATTACTGGTGGTTGCTAAAACGGGTGAGAAAGATACTAGGAAACAATTGACAGTATTCATTGTGGATGCTGATACTCCTGGTTATTCTGTGGGTATTAAGGAAGATAAATTAGGTGTGAGAGCATCTAATACTTCAGAACTTGTATTTGAAGATGTTCGAGTTCCCCAAGAAAATATTCTAGGAAGCTATGGAGAAGGATTCAAAATGGCAATGAAGATCTTAGATTTCGGTAGAATAGGGATTGCTGCTCAATGTGTTGGGTTAGGACAAGCAGCATTAGAAGCTTCTGTCAAATATGCTAATGAAAGAGTCCAATTTGGAAAACCTATTGGGAGATTCCAAGGCGTACAATGGAAAATGGCAGATGCGGCTTGCGCTGTTGAGTCAGCTCGTTTATTTACATACAAGGCAGCATATTTACATGATAAAGGAGAAGAATTTGGAATGGCTAGTTCTATGGCGAAATTAGTAGCTTCTGAAGCAGCAATGCAAGCTGCTCATAGTGCTGTTCAAATCCATGGAGGATATGGTTTAATGAAGGCATATCCAGTAGAAAGATATTTCCGTGATGCAAAGATGGGCGAGATCTATGAAGGAACCAGTGAAATCCAGAGATTAGTAATTGCAGGTAATCTACTAAGAAAGGGATTATAAGAAAAACCAATTAAATATATTGACATAATAAAATACTCTTCTAATTTTTTATTTTGTTATCGGAAACTTTATTTTTCTAGAATTTTTTATTCGTTTCAAAAGAAGTTATGTGATTTGAAAGTTAAATTAATGAGGTAATAGTTTCAGATTGAAAATCTTCGTGTGTATTAAACAAGTACCGGGTGTTTCAGAGGTAAAGATTGACCCAAAGACAAATACGCTAGTAAGAGAAGGTGTTTTGTCAATAATAAATCCCAATGATAGAAATGCTCTTGAATTGGCATTAACTCTTAAAAAAGATTATAAAGCTGAAGTTATAGCTTTGAGTATGGGCCCTCCTCAAGCAGAAGAAGCATTACGCGAAACTATAGCTATGGGAGTAGACAAAGGATTTCTATTAAGTGATAGAGCTTTTGCTGGGGCTGATACTTTAGCTACTTCTCACACTCTTGCGTTAGCAATTAAAAAAATTATAAATGAATCTGATCCTAACGAAAAATACCTCATTATCTGTGGTGCTCAAGCAGTAGACGGAGATACTGGGCAAGTACCTCCAGAATTAGCAGAAGAATTGGGGATTCCGCAAATCACTTATGTTCAGAGCATTGAATTAAGTGAGGATAAAATCGTTGCAGAGAGAAAATTTCGAGCTACTGAGATTGTTGTAATAGAAACAAAATTACCTGCATTAATTTCAGTTTTAATTGATATTAATAAGCCTAGATATCCTAGTATGGGAGGTATTATGAAAGCCTATGAAAAATCAAATGTAGTATATCTCGATTCTAAAACTTTAAATGCCGATAATTCTAAAATAGGATTAAATGGATCTATGACAGAAGTCAAGAAAATCTTTTTTCCTGAGAGGAAAGTAAATCCTGTTATGTTAGAGGGTTCACCTGAAGAGATAGCTAAAAAATTATGTCAACATTTAAAGGAAGATAAAATTTTTTAAGAGGATTATTTAGTTGAGTATTATAATTGATGAAGAATTATGTAATGGTTGCGGTAGCTGTGTGGAAAGCTGCTTATATGATGCAATTGAGCTAGAGAACAATATAGCAAAAGTTCTAGAGGACAATTGTATTCTATGTAGAGCATGTATAGAAACTTGTCCTGAAGAAGCAATTTCCCTAGAACGTGAGGATGTCGAAGCTCAAAAGGCCGATATCTCCCAATTCAAAGGAGTATGGGTTATTGCAGAACATTATAAAAAAAAAATACAAAACGTATCATTTCAACTACTGAGTAAAGGACGAGAATTGGCAGATATTTTACAAGTAAATTTGTCATTTATTATTTTGGGAACAGACTTCGATGACAAATTAGAAGAAATAAGCCAATTTGGGATGGATGAGATCATATATATTAAATCACCCATATTGAAGGATTATTACTCAGATTTATATACAAAAGTAATTACAGAATTAGTACAAGAAAACAAACCTGAGATTATATTAATTGGAGCAACCCCTACGGGAAGGGATTTTGCTCCAAGAGTAGCAAAAAGACTAAATGCTGGCTTAACAGCAGATTGTACAGGTTTAGAAATAAATCCTGAAACTAGAAATTTACTTCAGACTCGTCCAACATATGGTGGGTCTATTATGGCAACTATTAGAACTCCATCTAGCAGGCCACAAATGGCAACTGTAAGAGCAGGCATTTTTAATATGCCTGAAAAGGTGAAAAAAAAAGTAAATATTAGGAAGGTTGAATATGAAGTTGAAGAAAAAGATTCAGTTTCAAAAATCGTAAAAGTAATAAGTAAAACAAAGACTAGTGTTAACCTTGAGGATGCTAAATTCATAGTTGCTGGAGGGCGAGGTGTAGGTTCCAGAGAAGGATTTCGGGTTATAGAAGAATTAGCAGAAGTATTAGATGCTGAATTGGGAGGTTCAAGAATAACTGTTGAGTTAAATTGGCTTGATCCAGATAGACAAATTGGTCAGACAGGTAAAACTGTATCTCCAAAATTATATATTGCGTGTGGAATTTCAGGAGCGATACAACATTTAGTAGGAATGCAGAATTCTGAAATTATAGTAGCGATTAATAAAGATGCAAATGCTCCAATTTTTAATGTTGCTCATTATGGAATCGTTGGAGATCTTTTCACAATTGTTCCAGTTATAACAAAAGAATTAAAAAAACTAAAATCTGAAGACTAAATTAAAAACTTTTTCTTTGATCCTTACATGTTTATTTTCATCCTAAATAAAATTATTTGTTAAGCTAATTAACTTTAAAGTTATTAGATTGACTGAACTAAAAAAATGGGAAAAAAAACAAGGAGTGTAAGAATGTATCTTACCAAAATTTTCGTGGAGGAATAATTATGGGCTAAAAAAGAAACATTCCACTCCTTAGAAAAAAATAATTTTTTCTAGTAATTAATTAGTTATCTAGACTATTAAATGTTTCGTAAATTTCGTTAAAATTATGAACGCTCTGTTCGATTATTCTGTAAATATAATTGCTATACTACTATTATGCGTCTATAGAATTAATATTTCTTTAATACATCCTTGGTTTAAAAATATAAGTCGAAAGAGTTCATAATTTTAATTAAAAAAAAAAATTTTCCGTAAAAATTATGGAAAAAAAAACATTTTTTTCTAAAAATATAATCCGAATTTGTACACAAATTTTTGATCTATAAGTTACATATAGAAACAAATTTACATTTTATTAAGCTCTTAATAAGCTTAAAATTACCTTAAAACACCCACAATTTTTAGATATTTGATTTTTATAGCGTAAATTATTAACTATTATTGAAAAGTCTACTTTTATTTATTTTTGTGATACTGGATTTATTTTTTATTGATTTCTTTTATCTCTCTATAATAGTAATTAACTCATAAATCTACACTTATTTTAATTAAAATTTGGAATTTTATAATGCAGATTTTATTAAATAAAATGAGCTAATTGAATTGAGTTAAATGAAAAACAAAACATAATATGATCAATTTTATATTAAGAATGACTATTTTATTTGTAATTCAAATATTTTTGATAAAAAATTATAAAGATGTTAAAACATGTCGAGTGAAGAATCCAAAAAACATTATGTTCCCTTTGTAGGTCTACTTGAAGATTATGTTGGTCGTTCACCCATAGATTTTTATAGTTGGGGTCATATAGCTTTAGGAATTGGATCATTTACGATTTTTTCTTTAATGATTACTCTATATCAGTATATCACGGAAATTCCATCAACATTAGAATGGTATTGGATATATATAGGTGTATTAATTGTCGCAATATTGTGGGAGCTTTTTGAAAACATAATCTTGTGGAGATTAGGCTTAAAATACGAAAATAGGAAAGACACTTTTCTCAATGCTTTTTTTGATATAATTTTTGTATTGGTAGGTGGGGGAGTAATGTGGTTGTTTAAATTGATAATTGTTGATCTTATGGAAGAAAGATTTCGATGGTTTTACGTGACTGCATTGATAGCTTTTCTTGTAATTTTGATATGCTATTTTATAGGTTATTATATCACAAATGAGAATACAAAACTAGCAAGAAAGGAACGTGGGAAATTAATAAGTTAAATTACTTTTTTTTAAATTTTTTTATTCTTACATCTCTATTGCATATAGTGCTGCTCCAATGGCTCCTATTAGTTGGGGATTTGGTGGAATTAGAATATCTGTTCCAATTTCTCTTCTCAGAATTTCACCAATAATACTATTATGAGCTATAACACCTCCTGTAAGAACAATATTCCCCTCTAATTCTGTCATTTCTATTATTCTCCGTATAACAGATTCAAAGGCACTTTTTACTAGATCTTCAACTTGTTCGCCCTCTTTAATACGAGTAAGAATTTCTGTCTTAGCAAAAACAGTACAAAAACTTCCGAGTGGAATATTTTTCGTAGATTTTGCAGCTAAATTATTCATCTCACTTAGGGGGATATCAAGACGATTTGCGATCTCCTCAATAAACACACCTGTTCCCGCAGCACATTTTCTATTCATCTTAAACCTACTAATTTTTCCTTCGGCATCTAGTTTAATGACCTTTGTATCTTGTCCTCCTATATCTATAATTGTAATTTGTTTGGGAAAATAGTGATAAGCTCCTTTTGCATGACAACTAATTTCCGTTCTCTTAATATTAGCAAAAGAGATTTTATCCTTCCCGAATCCTGTCGATGTAATATGCTTAATTGCAGATCTAGTTAACAAAGCATTCGAAATTGTATTTTCAAACGCAATTTGACTTGACTGCTCAATAGTTGCGCCAGATCGTTTAATGAAGGAGCTTATTATCTCTTTAGATTCGTTTAAAATTACAGATTTTACATATGACGTTCCAACGTCGATACCTGCAAAATATAAATTATCAGGCATAATTGTCTACTATTCAAACTATAGATTACTCAACGATTAACTGAGGGAAGTTCGCACCCTCTAATTAAGGAAACAAATATTTTGTTATATAGTGTTGGTATTCCTTCGATTTCCCCGTATTCTACTATTTTTCCATTAAGAAATTCTATCTCTGATGGATTTCCTGCATCAATATCTGCTTGCATTGAAACTCTATGGTGACCTGCTTTGTCCAGATAATTCATGCAAGATTCTAAGAAGTCTGGTTCAAAGTCAATACCACGGGCTCGTGCGACTTCAATTCCCTCACGCAAGATTTCTCTGCAAAGATTTCTTGTATCCTCGAATTCCATTGTTTGTTTCATAGTTGTTCGTGTAGTTACACAAACTGGACTTATTGCATTAAGGATACATTTTGTCCACTCATATTTTTTTATATCTGGAGTAAATGCAGTTTCTAATCCTGCATTTGTAATAAGTTCTGCTAATTTTTTAGCCTTATTTTCAGCAATAGGTGTTAATACACCTAAATAATTAGGAGGATTGAAGAATGACATCCTTATAAATCCATTATCTATTAAATTTCCGGCATAGTTAACAACAATACGCATAGAATTCTCTGTTCCTACATATTCAGCAATGAGTTCCTCCGTATCAAAACCATTCTGTAAACTAATTAAAGTTGTATTCGGTTTCACAACATTTTTAACCTTTGGTAAAATTTCTTCAAGATGAGATGCTTTTACAGCAATAAATAGAGTATCCACATCTTTATTTTGAAGTTCTTCTATTGAATAACATATATTTTTTTTTGAGAATTTTGCGACAAATTCTTTTAAATTTGTTAAATTTAATCCATTTTTTTTAATCTCATCCATATGACTTTTTTTAATGTCAATAAGAACTATATCATGACCTGCTTGTGCAAGATGGGCTGCCAAAATCCCTCCAGTTGGTCCTACTCCTAAAATTCCAATTTTAAATTTTTCAAACATTATTATACCTCTTTAAATTTTCATAAAATTTTTTTATACTGATACCTCTAACATCTTTTTCATCAAATCTGAGAATTTTTCTGCTGCTGTTCTTCTTTTCCTTAAATTTATTGTATTAGCATCAATAAATTGTAGAGCACCAGGGATGCAAAATTTTACACATAAGGGATCACTGCCACAAAGGTCACACTTTAAAATTTTTCTATTCTTGTCTATTCCAACTCCACCTAACGGACAGAACATTACACACATTTTGCATCCTACACACAAATCATGATTAATAAGCATAGCTCCCGTCTTCTCATCTCTACTTACAGCATGCATGGGACAAACAGTTTCACAAATAGGAATTTCACATTGCTGACAAACCATTGGAATATAGAGTCCGGCATCCTCCCATTTTACAATATGAATTCTTGCCCGAGAAAGATTACAAACTTTCTCATGATAAAGTGAGCATACATTCTCACAAAGTCTACATCCTGTACATTTTTCTGGATCAACAAATAATATTTTTTGCATTCTCTAAACCTCGATTTTAAATAATATGAGATTGTGCTTTTTTAATTCCAAGTTTCTGAAGAGTTTCTTCTTTAGGAATTCCATTATTATCCCATCCATGTAGAGTATAATATTCATCAAGCATTTTTTCAAATTTTCTTCTATCAATTTTAATACCCTTCACTCTTGGAAGTCCTACAGGAGTAGCTTCTTTAAAGTAGCGTTCTGGTAAAAAATCATCTTTCCTTGAAAATCCTTCCCTATTATTAAACATTCTTTCAACAGTATAAATTCTCTCGCCAATATCCATAAGTTGAGAGCTTGAAATCTCCATACCAGTAGCAAGTTGAATTAATTTTGAAAATTCATCCCATTTTGGAGCATGAACAGCTAAGAATACTGTTTGGAACTTACACGTACCGAGTGAATCCGTAACTGCATATAAAAGTTCTTGCCACCAAACCATACGACTCTTCCCTTCATATGACCGGTAATCTGAAGACACTTTTCCACCATATATTTCCTCTAAAAAATCTTCTGGCAAACCATAAAGATCTATAGCTGGGCGACCTCTCAAATGGTCTGCTCCTCTTGTTGAAGTGGTAATACCCAAAGCTAAGCTAGGTGTAGGTCGTTCATCTGAATGTAAGTTACTCATGCCTTTTACTTCAATGGCATAATATTTTGACTCTTTTCCGATTTTAGTTATAGCTTTATTAAATCCATCTGCTAGAATGTTTCCAAAACCTTCTCTCTGAGTGATTTTTCGGATTAGTTCAAAGACAACTTCTTCATTACCCCATTCTAATTTAAGTCCATCTGTCATTTCTTCAGTTATTATACCCTTCTCATAAAGTTCCATAGCCCAAGCGATGAGTCCTCCAGTTTCTAATGTATCTAAACCGTATTTATTTACAAGATGGTTTGCAATAAGTATAGTTTCCATTTTTTTGCAGTCTACCATTGTTCCGAATGCACCAAGAGATGTATATTCTGGTCCTTCAGCAAAAATAGGAGCAAATGAGCCTTCTTTTAGTATATAGCGATGACGACAGCTAACAGGACATCCAAAACAACCAGACATCCCAATTGTGTATTTATCCATTTCTTCAGGTTCAATTTCCCAACCTTGATCTAATTGGTTTAACTGAAAGTTTCTTGTTCTAATTAAACCTGTAGTATTTGTAGTACTATAAATTACGAGTGTACCCCATTTCGATGCTGCTCTCGAGTATCTATTTTTCATAACCATGTCAATCATTTCCTTGCAGTATTCTAATAATTGAACGGGATGATAAAATTCTATATCCATAGTTCCACGAGCAGATATTGCTTTTAAGTTCTTTGATCCCATTACACAGCCCATACCTGTTCGTCCAGCAGAATTTTTCATACCAGTTCTTATATTAGCAAACCGTACAAGATTTTCACCGGCATTTCCTATTACTAACGATTTGATTTCTTCATCTCCATGATTTGAACGGATTAGATTTTGTGTTTCAAAAGTATCTTTACCCCATATATAACTTGCATCCAAAATTTCTATTTCTCCATCATTGATCCATATATAACTAGGTTTCTTAGCTTTTCCTTTTATTACTAGATGATCAAATCCAGCCATTCTCATTTCTGGTGCAAAGAATCCTCCAATATTTGAATCGCCAATCGCACCAGTTATAGGTGATTTTGCGGCGATATCACATCTTCCACTACCCATTGCGGGGATTCCAGTGAGTAAACCAGTACCTATGAGCAAAATGTTTTCAGGACTTAAAGGATCAACTCCCGGTGAGAGATAATTGTATAGAAGATACATATTTATACCTCTACCACCTAAAAATTGCTCTCTCATTGATTTTGGAATCTGTTTTTTCGTTATTTCCCTAGTAGATAAATCAATATACGCAATCTTTTTATTCCAAACTATAGTTTTTCACCTCTACCTCTTATTTTTACTGAACCGTGAAACTCTGATTATTTTGCCGTGATGGGAATTTGTACCCACATTTACAACAGAATTAAATTGAGAAGGTAAGTTTTTAGTAGTATTTACTTCAAGAATTAAATAAATTTACTTTTTATTTAAATTTTCCATTAGATTTAAATAATCCAACGAAAAACTAATAATTAATAAACAAATTTAGTATCTTGTCATGGCAACCATTTAGCAACAGTTTAATAATTAATTTGTGATATTTATATGAGTGAGAGTTCTCAATGTAGATGTTTGAATTGTTTAGAACGCTTCCCAATCAAACCAAATGCAAAAGAAGCTATATGTCCTCATTGTAAAATAAAATATCGTGTCTCCTGGCCTTGGCCTGGACAACCAAAAATTCGGGGACTAGCAAAATAAAAGATTAATTAAAGGGCTAAATCAATTATTTCAGTAATATCATAGATCTTAATTTTATTCTTAGAGAGAAGGTTCATATGTGAAGCAAAGCGGAAATTTAACTGGCATAATGGACAAGCTGTTGTTAAAATATTAATATTGGTAGGAATTAAATCTTCTTTAAGTCTGGTATGTGCGGATTCCATACTAACTTCATTATTATATGTCCAAAGTCCACCTCCTCCACCACAACATCTAGCTAATTCCTTATTTAA
>JBHLKV010000066.1:0-13417 GCA_048886305.1 Candidatus Hodarchaeota archaeon | reverse complement strand
CCGAAAGAAGAAAGAAAAAAGATGGGTCGGTTTAAACAACCCAGTGTTGGCGGTGAAATCTATGTTAATGCTCAAAAAATTGTGCAATATTGCAAAGAAAAAAAGCAAAGTTGATTTGAATGGTACACATTTATTGAATTAAAAATGAAAGTCTGCGGATTGAGTTTACTTACTATAACAATAATTCAAGTCGCGATTGCTACAATAATCTCTTTGGTTTTTCAATTTTTAATACCTTATTGGTGGCAGCCATTAGACACATTTCAACATGGAGTTAGACAACATGGAGATGAAGGAGTTAATATAGTGATTTTTACTATAAGTCAATGGTACTTCTCTCTTTCAATAGCATGGCTGATTTATCATGACAATCCATATATAAATAATTTCCTGATCTATTCAATTGTGCCACTAGGAATAATTGTAGCTTATGAGTTTTTTTATATATTTCTTTTCTGGGATTATATTCATCTAATTCCAGTCATCCTTGATATTTATTTGATATGGAAAAAGAAAAAGACATTGAAACAGAAATTCGCACCTTTTATTATTCCTCTAAATACAATTTGGTTATTTTCTGTATATTTCCTAAATTTAGCATATTATAGAGAAGACTTTTTAATTTTTATGAGAAATTATTTAGTATATCTTATTTTATGGATTGGATTATCATTTTTATTTTGGAATAAAAAAGCTTAGTATAAGATGGAAATTTAATATTCGATTTTTGCCCCACATATTTCACAATATTTGATTTCTTCTTCACTTTTTATTCTAGCACCGCATGTAGTACAATAATTTGGTTTTTGAGGTGGAGAGGTACCCTCCTCTATTATTTCATATTTAATGGGTTCTTTTTCTTCCTCAATATATTTAAACTCATACCCACAACTGTCACAGAATTGTTTTTCAGTGCTTAAATATTTCCCACATGAAGGACATCTATGCAATAATTTTAACCCGCAATTTCTACAGAATTCTGAGTAAATACTTGTTGGAACATTACATCTAGGACAAGCTTTTTCAGCGATCCAAAAAAAGTGAGACATAGCTTGGAAAGTCGCAATTAGCAGAAATGCGATTGGTACTAAGATCCACCATATATATGAATCAAGTACAAGTGATAAAATAATGGATAAAACTGTAAATATGACAATTACCAAAACCCATATACTAATAAGTTGCTTTCTTCGTATATTGCGATGGGTCATAATAACTTATTTAGTTTCATCCTAATTTAATTTTAGTTTTACAATAGGGACATACTATAGTTTTCTTTTTAATCTTTTCTCCACATGCAAAACACACATTATCATGAATGCTATATAAAATTTTTTCTAATTTATTTTCAGATATATCATTTTCTTGCTTTTTTTCATTGTATGACATAGACGTTTCCCAATTTTTAATTTAAATAGAATTTTAATATAAATTACAAATTTTAGAAAAAATAAAAAAGAATTTGGAGTCCAATCTTTAGATTTTTGATTAAAAATAACAAAATTTAAGAGTTTGAATTTATTGATAATATTATAAAGCAAATCATAAATAAATAAAAATAAAGGAGTATAATATTAATGCCTGGTTCTCATGGTTCTTTAACAAAAGCTGGAAAAGTAAAGATGCAGACTCCTAAAATTGAGCGATCAGGAGTAAATGCAAAGAAAAAGAAACCCCCAAGGGTGCGATTTAGAGAGTTATATGCAGATCGATTTATAAATGGTCGTTTTGGGGGTCAACAAGATAGTCTTGGCGCAAAACGTGCCTCCTACAAGCATTAAAAAATTTCTCTTTTTATTATTCCCTTATTCCTATTGTTCGTAATTGAACTTTAAGTTTTTGGCTCTGTTTTAAATAGAATTGAGAATTTTTACTGTCCCTGGCAACGATATTATAATAATCACTCATTAACAAGTTCCAGCGAACTGACCTACGTATATCGTTTACTTTCTTAAAAAACAGATGATTTTGTATTTTATTCAATAAAAAGAATGCTTTTTTTGAGTCCTTTCTATAATGAATATAAAATTCAGCTAATTCAAGAATTAGATCTATTAAAATATTCCGATAATTATCATCACTAAAATCAAATCCAACTTCGTTAATACCGACTCTTAATAATTTTTGAGCATGAGATAAATTTCCTTTGTTCTTTAATTGAATTGCTCGAAGGAGGTAATATTTTAATTTAATTTTATTTGAATTTTTACTTAGTTCAAGTACCTTTTTAAAGTTAGTTTTGGATTCAACGATATTATTTTGCTCTGAATTAATTAATCCAATATAAAGATAGGCCATACCAATATACTCTTCTTTAATTAGAGTAACATCTTCGCTTTTCAAGAAATTAATTATAATTTTAAAATGATTTAAAGATTTTTCAAAATCTTTTCTTTTATAATGGGCTTTTCCTAATTTATAATGGATTTTAATTATATATTCTATAGGAACTTCCCCTGATTTAGCGACTCCAAGAGCATTTTGTAAATAATTGAGAGCTGCATCTCTTTGATCTAATAGAATTGCTATATTTCTTAATTTCAATAAGATTGAAACAACAATCTTTTTTTGTTGGTTTTTATTAAAAACTTTAAGAGAATCATTGAAAATGTTAGTAGCTTCTTCAAATCGATAATTTTTGATTAATTCCTCTGCAGCTGTATATTGATTCATGGTTTCTATTACTTCAAAATTAGTAGGAGGTTTATTTAATAAATCAGTATGGATAGGGAATACCTCTTTTGCTATAAAACTTTCATAACGTAAAGCAGAAAATGGAAAATTGTTCTGATCTGAAATAAAATTCTCAACATTATCAATTAATTCTTTCTCAGGTCTGAATTGTATAAATTCATGTTGATTTATATTTCCCTGTGATAGAATTTTTAATATCGAGTTGAGAATTATCCTTGAAAATTTAATCCAATTTTCTATATATAATTCTAATTTGAAGTCAGGGATATCATTAAATAAATCATTTAAAATATAAGGCGTATAACTATCAAATGCACTCCTTATATAGTACTTATTATATGAAATATCTTTAAAATAAGTATAATAACCCTTTTCCAATATAAAAAACTCATCAAAATTTTCTTCATTTGAAAAAAATAAAGTCTCAGAGGTTCTAATTTTAGGAACCCCTTTTCTTAATTCCCAAGGCTGCTTGAAAGTAGGTTCTAATCCTGAATTTATTAAGGTTTCGACTAAACTCCTCAATTTTTCGGGTTTAAAAACTTTTAATTGATCTCTTTTACTCATTAATGAGATCCGAATTCGGTTTAACCACGTGTTCTCATTTTCATTGCTTATTAGTTCAGGCAAGATTAAATTTAATAAATCTATAATCTGTTGTTGTTTTCCCTCGATTGGAAATTTATGGTCCATACTTAAGGATATAGCTAGATTCCTTAATGACTTCATTAAATAAAGAATTGTTTTATAAATATATTGGTTTAAATGCCATAATTGGAACGCAAGAGAAACTCGAAAACTGACAATTTCAAATGGAACATTAATCCTTAAAGGTAAAGTAACTGGAACTTTTATAGTAAATAAAACCAATTTGTTTTTCTTTAAACTGTAACGAAAAAAATTTTCAATAATACCTTCTATTTTCCATCCATTTTTTTGAATAAATTCCATTAAATTTTGCGTTTCATTGGAAGAGAATGGTCTTATTGACATGATTAGTTAATAGTATATAGACATTTTAGTATGGTTAGAAAGTTTTCTTAATAATCTAATAGGGATTTTAAATATGAATTTTTGTATTATAATCAGATAAAGATTTAATAAGAAGAATTTATTTGTTAATTTTGAATGTTATAGAATAAAAGAGAGATTCCACAATGGATATTGCGAAATTTAATAAAGAGCTTGGTACTAAAATTGCAATAGCAAGGAGTCTTGAAAAAAGCGATGAGATAACTGCTGCGATAAAAATATGGGTAGAGGTATCTGAAATGACTCTCAGATTTTCAAAATCCCGAAATTTAGATTTTTCTTTTAGAAATATGTTAATCAAGAAAACTGAAGGAATAGTCCAACATATTAAAAATCTAAAATCAGGTAAAACAATAGAGGACATTTCGGTTGAAGAGATTGAACCTTTCATAGAAGAAATTCAAGATCAAGAAACAACTGAGGTAATAAGTTCTGAAGAATTAAAACCTAAAGAGTCATTTAATGAGGAATTTTTACCTTTTGATGAGAAGGGAAGCAACGCAGTTGAATCAAAAGATGTGAAATTTGTCGAAGATACTGAATTCAAGAATATACCTGATGGATTTAAAGAGATACATCCTAATGAAGATTTTAAAATTATTACTCCTCATGATGATGGCTATGTGGAAAAAATCTTAAAAAAGGATATTGATATGAGTATTTTTAATCAAAAAAAAGAGGAAATTGGACAAACACAAAATCAAGTTAATATAAAACTTGAACAACCTAAAGATGGGACTAAAGTGATTTGCTTCGCATGCGGTGCTGAATTGCCGGCTAAAACAAAAATTTGTCCAGATTGTGGTTCAACAATAAATTAAAAATATTCATTTGATTTTAATTGTTATATCAAAAAAAGATTCATCTTTATTATCAGAAATAGAAATTTGCTCAATTTCACATAATACTTCTGTTTTTAAAACCTTATTAAGAATTCCTTCACTAATTCCACACATAATATAAATATGATATATGAAATCATCAGTATCTTCTAAAAAAACAGAATTTTTAAATCTATATGTTGCACTCTTCCCTTCTGCGTTTATTTTCAAAATTGATATATCGACATTGGGTTGGAAAATATCATAAGCAGAGTAAAAGCTTTTGAAACTTTCTAGATGTATTCTTGAAATTGGATGATCTTTTATACTTTTTAATTGTTTGTAAATACTGGGTCCAAATGCAAATTTTATATCTTTAACAGCTTCTCTTCCAATTTTTTTTGCCAATTCCTCTGCATCGGGGAAATATTTTTTAATTTTTGATAAAAGCGCTTTGTAGTATGATATAGCGGTTTCGGATGGAATATACCTCTTTTCAACGGCAAAATATAACTTATAAGCGCCAACTTTTTTACTAAATATTTGGTTTGTAACCTCAAGGCTTCGAACATATTTAGAAACAGTATTTCTTGAGAATTTTGTAATATTAGCTATATCTGAAGCTGTAACTCCTCCGGGATTATCTCTAATACTTTCTAAAATTACAAATTCATGATCAATAGCATTTTTTTTATTAGCCGTAGAAACTATACACCTATTAGAAATTGTTTAGTTATTTTTCATTACCTTTCAAAAACAACATCTATATATTAATCTTTATTAGATGTAATATAAATATGATTAAACGCTTTGTGATAATTTTTCTCTCTTAACGTTTAATCGTTTTCTATTCTGTGTTGTTGTAAAAATCACACCAGGAATAACTAGGGTAGCCCCAATGCTAATACATCCATAGAACAGAAATTCACTTAGATCTTGAGCAGTATAAACCAAATTTTTGAATTTATTTGCTAGATTTTCTGTTATTTGTCCACCATATTCAAGCCAAAGAATAGGCATCATGCCTTCCCAACAATTCTTATACCATATATCTGTTTGATTAACCAGAAAATTGACTTGTATTCTTTCAACTGCGTTCATAGTAGCACCCGTTAAAGGTTCTACATCAAGATAAGTATCATGTTGTAGTTTATTAGGATTTAAACCCTTTACAGCCTCTTTCAGATAATTACTTGCATTAAGAAAATGAGGTTTACTTAAGAAAGCAGGAATTCCCTGGTCTACTGTCATATTAGCTACTCCTTCAATAGATTGGTAGTATTTTGGATTAACTTTGAAAGTTTCCTCGCATATTTCGAACCTATATAATTCAATACCATACATACTTGTGGTTCCAGTATAGATAATCTCTACTGTTCTTAATAAATCAGTAATGAAAATATAAAGAGGATTATTTTTTGAAACACTCGGGGCAAATTGAGTACCTGCTGTACCTCGAACAATTTCATCTTCTTCCCAAACATCAATAACTGTTTTACCGTCATATTTAACTGTATCACAGACTTTATTAATATCATATTTGCCAGTATTTACAGTAAAATTTTTCATACCCTTAGCTTCTGCTTCAGCTTCAGAAAAACAATTGTCAAAAATTCCTACTTGAGCTTTATTAGGATCTTGCATATTTACTAAATTATCAACAGCAGTGAAGAGCCATTCATCGACAGTACGAGTAGTAAGCAAACCACTATTCCAATCTTTTATTGAATATTCACATATATTTTTAAGCCATCCATTTAGACTAGTATTTATCCAAGTCAAAATTAAATTTAGTTGAGTTTCATTTAGATTAAATTCATTCATTAAGAAGGTTTTACTTTCTTCAATTCCTGCTAATGCTTCATACCATATCGGATTAACCTGAGCATCCATACCAAGAAGGGAATTTGGATTGTTTGAATCCCAAAGAGATTGACATTGCTCCATAGTGATTCCAGACTCACCAGAAGCACTACGATTAATGATATTTAGATCAGAACTTGGCCCTGGGTAATTATAAGGTTCTCGACCATCGATATCAACCCCTTCACCTGTCTCACTTCCTTCCTCATCAACCATTTTAGCGCCTAGGCTTCGGATCAGATCAGCAAGGAGACCTCCAATTAACTCTGCTACTGGAGATTCAGTAAATAACTCTTCGAACATATTCATAAGTTCTTCATGCAGAGCATCCTTAATAGCATCAAATAAGTGTAAAACATCCCAAAAGAAAATGAGATCAATAATAAAATCAACAAGTTCGCTTATTACTTCTAAAATATGTCTAAATAAAATAGATAAATCCACCTGAACTTCAGGAAAATAATCAATTGCCCATTCTGCTAAGAAAATTGCTTCAGAACTAGGCATTGCATCAGCCATAAATTCTACCAGATCTTCTAACGGTACGATGTGTGTGGTAAGAAAATCAACTATCCATGTAGCAGTTAAATTTATTGCCTCATCACCAAGGAGTCCAGAAAATAAATCGCTAAGTATGTCGTATAAAGCCCCTACGAGCATGTTATAAATTCCATCATTAGTTAAAAGCTCTCCTAGAGTTACATCTAATTCTTCTCCAAATAGGGTTTTTACTTCTGAAAGGACAGTTGGAAACATGACTTTGATTAGATTTTCTTCATTTCTCGCTAATTCTAGCACTCCTAAATAAGCAGGATTTATGTTTGTAATATTATCATCAGGAGAACATAAGTTAGCAGACATATCAGGTTGAAAAATATAGGTTGAGTATTGTTTATAAGTTACCTCATCCATGTTGATATTATAACTCACATTGTATTTTGTTGTGTATTCCCGGAAAGTATAAGGACCAATTTCTTCAAGCTTTGGTTTCTCTCCTATGAGAAACTCACTAGGATTAGTTAAATTCCACATATAAAATTTTCTATACATAGGAATTGCACCCGGATAATCATTTGATATCCATTCATCATAACCTGAGTCATCCGGTTCAGGTATTCGAATTTCATCTGCAATACCTTTATCAATTTCCGTTTGAATAAAATCTTTAAGCAGGAAACCGGTTGGCATTAAAGCAAAACCGAGAACTAATAATGTTAAAGCTCCAATACTTTTTATTTTAGAAGGTGGAGACCCAATATTTTGCATGCTCATTGGAGAATCACCACTGTTTTTAAAATGATATTTAATATCAACTGATAATTATTGATCACTATTAATTATTAAACCCCCGTATTTAAATATTATTATAGAAAAGCTATTGATTCATAGGTGAAAGTCTTAAAATTCACTAGTATTTCTTAGATTTAGAACTAATATGATGTTGTGAATTTTTTATTTTTTTATTTTTTTCAATAGCTCGATCTCTCCATACTGTGTTCCATTTCTTAAAACCTGACTTTACATACTTTTCTCTGGTGTAAAAATCATAACAAACCCAATTAAATAATACAAAAAATCTTTTTGCTCCGCTCTTAGTTGTTAATTTTTTAGATCTGATTCCTAAATCATTTCTAAGATGAGTAATGAATCTCTTTTCTACTGCGTCCTGTAATTTTCCTTCTATTGTAGAGTTTTTATAATTTATTCCTTCTTCAATAAAGTAATCTCTTACCTGATCAAAGATATTTCCCCTACAAATTTTTATTAATTCGCTGTTTTTCTTGAAATCTAATTCTTTCAAACCATCTTTGACTAAATCAACAGCTATCTTGAAGAGTTCTTTGTTTTTCCAATTATCTCCTTTAAATAACTCAACAGGTAACGTTCTAAAAATTAATTCTCCAGTCGTTTTTCGCAGAAAACCAATAAAAGCATCTCCTACTAAATCTCCTGTACCAGCATCGTCAATCTCAATAGAAATTTTTTATCATCCACTCGTTTATTTAATCCCTTATTTAATAGTATAAAAGATTTATAGAATATCAAATTTTTTAAATTAGATTTTTATCTTTTTATGATGGTGAACTTATGGATATTGAACTTCTAATGATTGGAAATGAAATTCTTATAGGAAAAACTCAAGACACGAACTCCAATTGGATGGCAAAAAGGATTACAAAATTTGGTCATAAAGTAAAGAGAATAACAACTATAGGAGATGAAATTGATATCATATCAACTACATTACACGCCATTATAAAACGTAAACCAGATATATTAATAACATCAGGTGGAATAGGTCCAACTTTTGATGATATGACTTTAGCTGGAATTGCTAAGGGTTTAAAAAGAGAATTAGAATTAAATCAACATGCTTATAAATCAATAAAGAAAACCTACGAAAGAGCCTTTGAAAAAGGACTACTAAAACTTGAAGGGATGACGAAGGAGAGGGAGAAAATGGCTTATCTTCCTCAAGGAGCCACGCCATTACCTAATACGGTAGGTACAGCTCCAGGAGTTAAGATTATTGAAGGAAACATAATTATCTTTATATTGCCTGGTGTACCTGCAGAAATGAAAGCAATGTTTAGGAATGTGATTACCCCAATTTTAAAGCAGAAGAAAGGAAAATTTATAGAAAAAGGTTTTCTATTTTCTGGAATTGGAGAATCTCAGATAGCAGCTTATACAAATAAGTTAGAAGAGAAGTATCCTCAACTTTGGATTAAAACACATCCTCGAATTGGTTTATCAGTTGAAGTTGAAGTATCTATAACTGCTTTTAATATAGAGAATGGAGAGGAACTGGTTGATAAAGTGTTAAATGAACTAAAAAAAATAGTTCTCAAACTTAAGGGTAAAATAAAAGAAAGATAATTATTCTAAATTTGATGCCACTTCGCATGTGGAACTCTCTATAAGCAACCACTAAAATGTGTTTTAGCTTATTTCATCGACATCATTAATATTTTGAAATTTCAATATTCTTAACATTTTGAGAAATCCTAACTAGCCCAGAAGCAACAGTATCTATTTTTCCGACAACCCAATTCATAATGCCATTACTAGAGAGAGTATTAGAAAATTCTTCAGTATTAAGGGGATCAACAGCTATTAGCAAACCACCCGCAGTCTCAGCGCATGTACATTCATCGAAGGCATAACCCAAATCAATTGATAACCTTTCTGATAATTGAATTGAAGGAATGGTTTCAATAACAGCAGATAAACTAGAATTCTGGAGCATTTCTAGCAAATGACCAGCAAGACCGAATCCAGTCACATCAGTCATCGCATGAATAAACGAAAAATCTTTATATGAATGAATTGTTTTTATAACATTCTGATTTGATGTAGTCATTATTTTAATAGCAAGTTTAATTGATTTCCTAAGCTTTTTTTCAGAATACTCTTCCAACATTTCAGGAATATCCTTTAAAAGTCTATAAGCTGCCATAACAGGTTGTACACCAATCGGTTTTGTTAATATTAAGTTATCACCATTCTTTACTCCTTGTTTCCGAATTATAAATTTTTTATTAACAAATCCAGTGGCAGTACCCCCTATTAAAGGCCATTCACTATATATCGTGTGACCTCCTACAATTTTAGAATTTATTTTTTTTTCCATAAAATTCTTTATTCCCGTAAGTATTCCTTCAGCAATTTCTATTGGTGTATTCGTGTTTATTCCTAAAAAGACTAACATGCCAGAAATTTCAGGAACATTCATTGCGAAAACATCATTAGTGACATTGCAAGCAGCAATTTCACCCATAATTTCAGGTTCATCTACAATTGGAGTGAAAATATCAATATTTTTGACCATTGCCATATCAGAATTGGGGATTGGTATTACTGCAGCATCCTCAATATCTCCACTTAAACCAGTTTTCTTTAGTAGATTCTCTAAATCATTAGAACTCAATTTACACGATCATCCAAAGATTTTAACAGCCTTTGTCAATCTATATTCTGGCTCTTTTTTCATTTTCACCTCACATTTACAGGTTGTTTTTAGCTAAATAATGTGAATTTATGTTATTTATTAAAATTTTAGATTTTTTATATCGATATTTTCGATAGATGTAGTTAGAAATAGTTATTTGGCATGTTTTTGCTATAAATTATTATTAATGTAATAAAAGATCAATATTTTTTGTTGTTTTTCTTGTTATATTAAATTGATCTTTGTAATATAAATCCAATTTAATCTCATCTGCGGTTGGGTCGAATAAATTCTTCTTTTGCTCTTTTTGTCTATCAACTTTTAACACATAATTAAATTTAAAGACTTTTCCTGGATTTAATTCATTCAATTGGAGAAATTTCGGAAAACTTTCTTTTTTCTGGAAATCTATGTAAGAAGGAACCTTTAATGATATTTGCAAATCTTGGAAGTCGAAATTTGAAGGATTAGTTAACTTAAAATTTAAATAAATTTTATTTCCAATAGTTTTTATATTTTTAAAAAAGAGAAGTTCCATAGTTGAAGCTGTATCAGCTTCTATTTGTTGTGAATAAAGCTCATCATTTATAATATTAGCATTGATTTTATTTTTATTAATAAGTTTTAGGATTAATTCTTTTAATTTTTCAATCTCCAATCCTACATAAGAAGAGAGTAAGTCTAGTTTAATGGGATTTATGATTTTTAAATAATGTTTAATCTGATTAAGATATAATTTGTTGTTACTCCTTGCAATAAAAGTTTTTAACCGGTTTATGAGTAATTCTTTCGAAGCATTAAATTTGTTGATATAAGGTCTAACGTATAAATTAAACACATTATTATCTTCAAAAATTTTTTCCTTACCTAAGATATTTTCGATCTGCTTTTCGCTTTCTTCTATGAAATTTTGAACTTGAGAAGAATTCATTTCAATTAACTTTTTAGCATCAGAAAATTCGCTTTTTTTAATTAAAAATTCTAATTTTGAGTTTAATTTATGGAAATTATCATTAATTTTCTTGAAACCTTCAATACCTTGAGAAATGATAGAATGTATATGTCCTTGTAGAAGTTGAAACCCCAGTTCACTGTTTATTCCATTAATTTTATCTTCTTCAGCAATATCACTAACTGATTCAATATGTAAAAAATATTTTAGAATATTATCTTTCATTTGCCTAATTTGCCGATCTAAATCGCTTAAATGCTCTTGAATTTCAATTTTTGTTCCAACCCAATTTCTCAATAAATCTTTAAATATCTCGTTGAATTCTACATTATTTACTAAAATCTCTCTTATATCACTGTCCAGCTTAAATAAACTCTTTCTTATTTGTGTTATATAAGTGAATTTCTCATTTTCTTCTTCGCTTAGCCTAATATTTGATATGGAAGCATCTAAATTTAAACGAAATTCATAATTTTTTATGTATTCAAATTGTGTTTTTAAAACGACGATACGATCCTCTAGCAACTTAATTTTTGATTTTAAATCTGTAAGAAATTCAGATTTCTTTTCCTCACATATTTCAAATATAAAATTTTTTATTATACTTAGTTCTTCTATAATTTGAACTTTAGTTTCTTCCCATTCTTCAATTAAGTCAAAAGCTAATCTCTTATATTCAAATTTATTAATTGTTTTATGAAATTTCTTTATCTTTTTCAGAATTTTCTTGTATTTCCTATTTAATTGAACTTCAGTATCATTGAATTTGAAATTATCTATATAGGAATTTAATTTTTCTCTAAATTGAGCTGGAATTCTTTGAAAACTCTTAATTTTTTTATGAAAGAATGTTAGCTCTTGATTGATTTTTTGAATAGATATATCAATATCAATAAAGTTTTTCCTGATATTTTGCAAAGCATAAAATATTTCTTCTCTTACCTCGGGATCTTTTTCATATTTTAAAGCTCTCTCTAATTCAATAGTAACCCAAACAGCAATTTTTTTACTTTTTAATATGAAACAGATATTTTGGAGTAAAATTATCGTCTTTTCTCTTTCTCTCCAATATCGTGATTCTAAGTTATACAGCATCTTCGTTATTTCATTTTCCATTTCTATTTGATACTCTTCAAATAATCGTTTAAACACTAAAGCAATTCCTTCTCTTATATTTTCAGAGGGATTCTCTAATTCCTCAAATAAATAAGGAAAAATAATATTAATATTATTTTGACTTAAATGATAAATTGCATTTATTAAAGAGTTTCTATAATCAGAATTACTTGATTCCATCAATGAATCTATTAAATTTGCCCAGATTTGATCAAAATTATTTTCTGCTATGTTAACGATCGCTTCAATTACTTTTAATTCAATACGATAATCCTCTTCTTTTAAAAGATTTATTAATTTGGGAATAATTGAAATAATTTCTGATGATTTTTCTTTTCCAATTTGCCCAAATAACCATATAATTAATTCTTTTACTCTACTTTGTTCATTATAGAGAAGATTTAAAAGAACATAAAATAATTTTTCCTTAGAAAGAAAATATGTCCCATGAATTTTTAAAAGTTCCGCAGCTGCTCTTGCTACATCATCGTCTTCATCCCTTAGATTTACTATAACCATTGATAATAATGGTTCTAAATCTCTAATTTTTTTATAATCTTGATTTAGAATTTTTTGAATGGTTTTAATGACATTGAGTTTTACTTTCCAATCATTATCCATCAATTTTTCTGTGTATTCCTCAATAATATCTTGTAATTCTTCTAAATCTATATGCAAGGAAAGAATCAAATTTCCTATGATCCGTACAGTTAATCTTCTTACAGAAGGTTCCTGATCATATAAACGTGCTCTAATTTTATCGATTAAATCAATTAATAGATTAGGTCTAAACATACTAATTTGATATAAGATCTCCAGCGATACTAATCGAATCCAACTATCAATTTCGTTAATAAATATTGAAATACTTTTGACTGCTCTTAAAGAAATAGAAGGTGATTTATCACAAATTAGATTTAATAAACTAAGGCTCTTATATATTAGTTCTTTATCATGATGAGTTTGAAAACTATCTATTAAATTAAA
>JBHLKV010000065.1:0-13552 GCA_048886305.1 Candidatus Hodarchaeota archaeon | reverse complement strand
ATTATAGAAAATATTATTCATAAAACCCTAGGAGGTTAAATATTTGGGGATTTTTCCTGAGAATCCATGTGAATTTGCTGTTGAATTTATTAGGAGAATGAGGAATCATCCCAATATTGTACAAATTCCATCTTCACGACAAGTATTATCTATACCTAAATTAATAGTTTCGAGATATTACCGTAAAGGATCAGTTACTCCAAATGATTTCATTGAAATTAGTTCAGTCACTTCATTTCCAGATAATCAAAAATTAGCAAGAGATATTGCTTTTGAGATCCTGTTCCCAAATTATAAAAAAAATATTATGAAATCCTTTTTCGATGAAAGAAAAATTAATGAAATCGGAGAAGAATTGATAAGTCCTGAATTAAAAACTGAGTTAGATCAGCTTCAGGATTTAATTGATGAAATTGAACTATCTAAAACAGTGGATACTGATGTAATTCAACAATTAGAGCAATTTTTTGATGAATTGAATCAAAAAAGAGATGAAGAGCCTTATAAATCTGCCCTTAATTTCTTCAATGATGATTCAGAGTTGTATAAAGAGGAAATAACTTCTTTAGATAAATTATTAAAAGAGGCTAAAAGAAGGCTAATGCAAAAAATAAATTCGTTAGATCCTCAAGATTTAAAAGCTGGTGATTCTTTAGGCTTGGATGATTTGATCCAAGAAAAATCAAAACGTTCATGGGAAAAAATCACAAGTAAAGCTCTTAATAATCAAAATATTTCTGAAGATTTAAATAATTTACTTAACTCGAGAAATCTAGAGGATTTATTACAAACATTAAAATATTTAAATGAGACTAATGCTATTCCAAATGATACTCTTCAAAATTTAAAAAACAACCTTCAGGATCACATAAATAATTTAGATCAACTATTTAGTGCCGCAAAAAACTTAGGAGAAATCCCTAAATTTGATCTAGAAAATGTATTGAATAACGCTTTACAAAATAATACATTTGAACATAATTTTAATCTAGCTAACTCATTGGATCAATATTTTGGTACAAATCTCAGAACTGCATTATTAGATAAATTTAATGAACAAAATAAGACTCAAATGAATCTCTCTTTAGAAACTTTAACCAAAAGTGCATTTGCTAATAAATCTTGGAATTCTCTTTTTAATCAAGCTCTTCAAAATGCAATCTCGGAAGCATCAAATCAAAATAAGAAATTTGAGGCATTTAAATCTTTAACTCATCAATTACAGCAACTTATGAATAGTTGTGCAAATATGCATTGTAGTCAAAAAATGGCTCAACAACTCCCAGATCTGACTTCATTAACTTTAGAATCTTGTGAAACACCTGCCCAACTAAGAGATACAACTGAATTTTTAAGAAAAATAGGGCTAAAACCAGATTCAGATGATATAAAAAGAATTGGAAAAGAATTAGGTATGCCTGATGATGAAATTTATGAATTAATAGAACCAAATTATCAGCTATTAAAAAAATTGGTAGAAAAGAATCAAGCTGATTTTCAACGTTTAAGTAATTTGATGAATCAAATTCAAGATCAATTGAATTATGAAAGGATAAAAGAACTTATTGCCAGCGCTTTAGCTTCAGATAATAGAGAAGCTTTAGGTGCTCTTGGTCATTTCAATTTAAGCGAATCTTTAAAAGGAGCTTCCCAAATTGGGGGTCAGGAAGGACAAGATAAAATGATTTCATGCTTATCTGCCGGAAGTGGAGAAAATCTACTTAAACAATGGTTTATTCATCGTAGAGATTTGCCAGAAAAAACAAAACAAAAAGTTAAAGAATTGGCAAAAAAAATGTTAATAGACTTGGGTATCTATTACTCACGGGCGCGGCTGGGAAGTGCAACGACAGGACCTATTCCAATAAATATTGTAAGACCATATTCAATTGGAGATGATTTTGAAAATATAGACCTAGAAGAAACTGTATATAACATTTTAGAGAAGGGCAAAGAATTAGATCACATAAAATATGATGATTTTTTCGTTTTTGAGACAGCAAAAGGTCTTAGAAGCGCGTGTTTTGAATTAGATATAAGCGGTTCTATGAGTGGTGATAAATTAGCTTATATGAGCATCTGTATAACTATGCTGTGTTATGGTTTGCGTAAGGATGAGCTCGCAATTACTTTTTTCGAATCAAATACTCATGTATTAAAAGAAATGACCCAAAAAATAGATCTAGAAAAATTAGCTGATGAATTACTGAGTGTTAAAGCACAAGGAGGAACAAGAATTCAAAATGCATTAGAATGGGCAAGAAAACAATTTAAAGAAGCGGCACAATCACGTGAAAAATTAAATGTGTTATTCACAGACGCAGAGGTTTTTGATCTTCGAGAAGCTATTGAGGAATTGAGAATTTTTCGTTCATTAGGTATCGATTTTATTTTAGTTTGTCCTGAAGAGTCTTATAATCTTAAAGAAGCTAAAAAAATGGTGAAAATAGCCGGGGGGCAGTTATTAACGATTAAAGATTATAATGAATTTCCCCGATTAATCTCTGAAATAATAAATTCAAGATTTTAAAGGAAAATGACAAAAACATCTCTTTCAAAAAAAATAATCAATGAGTTTGGTGATAAATTATATCAAAAATCATTCAATTTTCCTAATAATAAAATTAACATTATTTATTTAAGGGAACAACCAATAAAAATAAGAAGTATTATTTTAGATAATGAAAGAGAATTTCATCTTATTATTGATGAAAAAAATGGTGAAATTTTTCATGATTGCCCCTTATTTCTTATCCATTCTGAAAGAAGTGAAAAAATATGTGTTCATTTAATAAAATTGTTAATGATCATAAAGAATTCACTTGCGCTAAAAATATTGGAAAACTTGGAAAATTACCTGTTAACCTCAGAGGATTTTGGATCTCAAAAAAAAAGTAAAAATTATTTATTATTAGCTAATACTTGTTTTGAAACCAATAATTGTGTTGAAGCCCTAAGCTATCTAAATAAAGCAATTATCAACCAGTTTGAAAGTGAAGAAATCATAGAAAAATATTTAATTAATTCAATAGAAAATAACTTGTTTATCGAATTCTTTGAATTTTTGAGATTTAGTTATGAAAATGAATTAGCAACATATTTTATTAAGTATAATAACCATTTGAAAAAAGGATTTAAACGATTTATGACTTGTATTTCTGATTATTCTTTTTTTAATCTTTTAAGAATTATTGAATCTATAGATAAAATTTTAGAGTTTAACAATATTTTATATGAATTATCTTTCAGGAATAAATTAAAAGAACTAGTTAACAGTAAAGATTTTAATGAAAAATATTTTTCAATTTATTTCATAAAAAGAAATCTTGAAAATCTAATAAAAATAGATCCAAGTTTTAATAAAATTCCAACTCAAGATCAACTTGATTCTTTAAGAGAGAGTTTATTAAGCTATTTTTTTTCCGAAATTGATAATTTTTGTGTTATTGAAAAATTGAAATTATTAAAGGAACAATTTCAAATTATAGACATTCCTAAAACAAAATTCTATAATGATTATAAAAAATATAAGGAGGAAATAAAAGAATTAGAAAAAAAAGTATATATAAAAAAATTTGCTTATTTAAAAATTTTAATAGAAAAATATTATATAAAGAAATCTAAAGGGGAATTCCGAAAAATAAGAAATACATATAGAGTTAAGCATGATGATGATAATTTAAAAAATCCAGTATATTATTATATAATTGCTCGAATAGGATTTTCAGGAATAGATGAACAAATTATAAAATCCTCGGAAATTGGGATTAATTACTTTATTATAAAAGAATTATTTGTGGATGATCTAAGTAATCTTCCTGATGTAAACTATTATAGAGAACAATTTTGGGGAGAAATTGATGATTATGAAATAAAATCACTTGATGGCTTTTCTTTATTAAGTACAAGTATAGATTATGGCTATGATATTGACCAGAAATACTCTAATGACGTAATGATAATTGAATGGGACTTAGCAAGTAAACCAATTCAAGGCAGTATTGTAAATGCTTATGGAAATCAAATAATTATCCCAGACCAAAATAATCCCTTATTTCACGATTTGAAACCATTTGATCTCTGCTATTGTAAGAAAACACCTGCTAAAATTGAGGGTAATATCATTAAAACCATTAATATAATAACAAAGTGCTCATTTAAAGATGCGATTAAAAGTGTTTCAAGGGGAATGCCTTTTATAGAAGGATATTACCCTCTTTCTCTTGTGAAAAATGTATTAAATAAGGAAATTAGTCCCTTTCATGCTATTGATATTGTAGTTAATAATCCAAATAAACTATTTATACCAAATTATAATCAATTTATCATAGATTTCAAAGAATTTTTATTTAATTTTATTAACAAAGAAAAAGAGTATGTTTTTGAAGAATTAAAAATAAATTATAAGATAAAATCTAATCAAATCTTAATCTTGTTAAATTTAACCAATGAATTAGCAGGATTAGATTTACCTTATCCTGAATTAATAAAGGAATTACTTGATGAAGATATTAATTTTGAAGAATTTAAATCAAAATTTTTGAATAAGGTTCATACTCATATACAAAAAATCTTAGATAAAAGAGAAATTGGCAGTACAATAATTTTCAATTTGAATGAGTTGCGAAATACTCAATTTTTTAAATATACTAATGAAATCATAAAAGTAAGAAAGGAGGAATTTGAATCTTCAAAAATTATTCAACTATATTACAAGAAAGAGAAATTACATGATGTTTCAGAAATCAGTAAAACATATTATGGGAAAAAATTTATAAAAATCTTAAATATGGAAGGTAAAATAATTTTTAAACCAGATAAGTTCAATCAATTTATTAAATATGCTAAAAAATTAAATTTAAAACTAAATATTAAGGCTGACAACTAAAGTATTTGTAATATCAATATTTTACTTTAAAATATTCATCTGTTAGGTGTTAAATCCAAACAGAAGCGAATTGAAATGACTGACCTTTTTATATCATAGTTTATATATTATGCATAGGTTTATATTAGATAAAATCTGAAAGTTTAAGTAATAATTAGCAAATAAATTCTTAGGAAAATGAAAAATAATACTTTTCACCATCCATCAAAGGACATTATTGAAAGCAAAGGAACTATACTCAGAGGAAAAACGATTTGTTTATGTTTAACAGGTTCTGTAGCAGTTATTTCGGCTCCAATTATTGCTCGAGAACTAATGAGACTTGGTGCTGAAGTAATATGCGTTATGTCTAAAGCTGCTGTAGAATTAGTAAATCCTGCATTAATGGAATGGGCAACAGGTAATCCAGTAATTACGCGATTGACAGGTGCAGTTGAACATGTATATTTAGCAGGAGAAAGACCTAGAGGAATGGGAAAAGCCGATTTAATTCTGGTATGTCCAGCAACAGCCAATACTATTTCAAAAATAGCAAATGGGATTGATGATACTCCCGTAACAACAGTAGTTTCTACAGCTTTTGGGTCATCATTACCAATTGTAATTGTTCCAGCGATGCATGAAAGCATGTATAACCACCCAATTTTGGCAAAAAATGAAAAAAAATTAAGAAAAGCAGGTGTTGATATCTTAGCACCAAGGATCTCTGAAGGAAAAGCGAAAATAGCTAAAATTGACGATGTAATTGATCGAGTCATCGATTTATTAGTAGCTAAGAAAGATCTTGAAGGAAAGAAAGTCTTAATTACAGCAGGACCTACCAGAGAAGCAATAGATTCGGTTCGTTTCGTATCGAATAGGTCTTCAGGACGGATGGGGATTGAGTTAGCCAAGGAGGCATCTGCTCGGGGAGCTGATGTACTATTAATAGCAGGAAAATGTATGGTAAAAATTCCAGAATATATTAAATCTATTCATGTCGTTTCTACAGAAGATTTCATAAAAACAGTTAAAGAGGAGTTAGCTTATAATAGCTATGATTTTTTTATTTCTGCTGCTGCTATTAGTGATTACAAACCTGTAGAATGTATTGAAGGCAAAATATCATCTGATAATGTACAAAGTTTACAAGTAAATATGATGTTAACACCAAAAATTATTGATGTAGCAAGAAGGAAAGATTATAACCTTTTCATTGTAGGATTTAAAGCAGAGACTAATGTTTCAAAAAGCGAACTAATAAACCGAGCCTATGAACGTCTTCAAAAATCAGAGATTGATATGATTGTTGCTAATGACATTGGAAGAGGTGACATTGGTTTTGCAAGTAAGGATAATGAAGTATTTATTATTGATAAATTAAAACATATAACGCATGTTGAAAAAAATACAAAACGATATATCGCTTCAAAAATAATTGATGCTGCCTTAGAAGCTTATAGGATAAAGGATCTCAAGAGTTAATTCTACTAGCTTTACTTCTAAGCTTTCTTAAATATGAATTTCTCTCTTTTCATGATTTTCAACTTAAAGAAAATATTTAAATACTTATTCAATTTCTTTAAAAAGTGAAGGAACAATTAAACAATAAGAAGATAATAGAAACTTAAGATATAAGATTCTATATCTAATATTTAATAACAATATAAATTAATTCGGTAATAATTGTATATATATTTATAATTAAATACTAAAAAAATATAGAATAACAACATAATAGAGTGCGTCTAAAATTACTGAGGATGAAGAGGGAAAGATCAAACAAGGTACAATCGCAGAGTATATGCGTAAGCGAACTCAGCTAGTTGGTTTTGAGTTTGGTTATTGGAAACATGTACAATATTGTGCAGAATTTATTGATAATGCCCTTGATGCTATTGAAAGTTTTCAATGGAGAGAATTAGAAAAACCTGATTCAAAGATAAAATTTTCCTTAGATCAGGAACTATTTTTAGAAAAATTTTCGATTGTGGAAACTGCTAAAGAGGAAAAAAAGACCCAACATTTGGACAATGAAGCAAAACATACTTTAATGCAAGAGTTAGGCTTAGAATCAATTGAAACTGAAGAATCTGTCATTCCAGAATCAAAAGAAAAGCTAGAGGAATCTGGTGAAATCAGTGAAGAAGATGAATTAGAGGTAGAGGAAGAAGTTAAAAGAATTATTGACGATATGCAAGAAATTATTAAACCTGTTGAGAATATAATTGATGTAGAACCAATTGTAATTGTTCGTATAAGAGAATTTGAAGCCCCCTCATTTTTAACATCTGAAATAAGTCAAAAGAATGTAATGAGTTATACCTTTGAAATTTTTGATAATGGTACGGGAATGTCTAAAATTGATTTACGAAAATTTGGAAAATATCTTGCTTCCTCAAAATCACTTGAATTAAAACAAACAAGGGGAAGTCAAGGATTTGGTGCGCCGAGCGCTTTCAGTGATGCCCAAAATACTACGGGAAAACCAATTATTGCTGTTTCTAAATCAATGGATAATGTCTATGCTACTGTTAATGAATTTTTTACCACATCCAAAAATGAGAAAAAATATTTAATTCATCCAACAGATATAGATAGTGCATTCCTCCATGGAACTTATATAAAATTGAACTATTTAAACGTTAAATATATTAGAGGTTTTGTTGAAAAATATATCGAAGAAACGGCATTCATGAATCCTCATATTACAATTATTTATATCGATCCATATGGTAAGGAGAAGATTTATCGAAGATTAGCTTCTTCTTTTCCGCGTGAACCTAAATATGCCAAACCTCACCCCTCATCAGTAAATATAGGTGATCTGCAAGATTTAATTGCAAAAACAGAAAAAAAAACTATTTCTTCCTTCTTACAAGATAATTTTGTGAGAATTAGTTCAAAAACAGCTAAAGAAATTGTTGATAAGGCAGAAATTGATTTACAGGATAATTTAAATCTCCTAATTTTAAAAGATGGATTTGTTACTATAACACAAAAGCACACAGATGATATTCATTATTTAAGAAATGAAAAGAGAATTTATGGTCGTTCTGACAAACCAAGAGATAAATTGATTATTTATCTAGTTGTTTCAGATAATTTAAGAAAAGAATATTGGGATCTAATTTCAAAATATAATACTTTTGATAAAGATTATGAGAAAATAAATAAAGAGATAAAAAAAATTTCTAATCGAATTGAAAAGGTAGAAACAAAAAAAGAGATAAAAACTTTAGAGAATAAAATTAAACATTTTTTAATTGATATAGAAGGAATTAAGAAGGAAAAGGAAAAAATTAAAGAACAACTTAATTCCCTCTTTAAAAATGTTAAAGAAGGAATAACTGAATTAAAGAAATTTAAAAATAGAAGTGATTTTGAGGACCTAATAAGAGAAGTTCAAATTTCTAAAACAAATCCTTCTGATTTGACAAGAGAACAATTTAATTCGCTTTTTCTATCCTTCAAATCAATAAAATATATGGCACCCCCTACCGATACTGCTATTCCAGTAGGGGATTCTATTTTAGAAAATACTTTAATAAAGGAATTAGGATTGAGGATTTCAGAAAATCTAGATGATTTTGACACTCCAGTCGATGAAATTATCCAAATATCCACACTATTAAGTCAAGAAAAAAAATTTGCTTTAAAAAAGGAAGATCCTAAATTTAGTGAAGAAATCTCTGTAGATAATGGAGAAATTGCTAATTTAGATTCAAAAATATTAGCAAATTTAGATGTTAAAGATGTAAGTCTAGAATTTCAACAATTCAAACAAAATATTGATGAAATTCTTAAAATTCCAGAAGATGATTCAATTCAAAGTTACTCTGATGTGTTTGAATACTTCATTGAAAATTATACAAGAGACGATGATTTTGTAGCAGCAGAAACGCGTGATCCCACTAGTGGAAAAGGTTTGGCCTATGTTGTTGAAGCTGTATTGGCTTATTCAAAAAACATTGAAATCCCTAAACGATCTAGAGATGTTTTATCAAGATTTGTAAATAGAACTCCAAAATTAAGAGATAGTGCAGATTGTGCAATTACTAAGGCTGTACAATCAGTTAATTGGAAAAATTATAATTTAGATACTTATGATAATAATTTACCTAAAGGACCAATTAAATTGTTGGTTAATGTTTCGGGTCCATTTGTCCATTTAATGTTTAAATCTCAATCAAAAAATGCTTTAGCAGATGATGAAGATTTAGTTAAAGAAATAAAATATTGCCTAGAAGCAATTGGAAGAAAATTACGAATCTACCTTAATAGAAGAGCAAGTATACATAGAACTGAAAAAAGAGCAAGTTTAATTGAAAAATATATCCCAATCTTTGTTGAAAGTTTATATAATATAACTTCTAAAGGGGATGGTAAATTTGGTAGAAAGGTTACCAAAGAAGAATTAGAAGATTTAATGAAAAATGCTATTGGTAGAAAACCACCTCCTACTATTGTGGGAAAAATTCAATTGGAAAAACCTTTAGTTAAAAAGGAAGAAATAGAGAAAGAAGAACCCACGAAAATAGAAATCAAGGAAGCAGAAATAAAAAAGGAGGCAATATCTACTAAGACAGAATCTACTGTTGAAAAATTAAAGCCCAAAAAGGTAATTTATTCTGAAAAAACTCTTAACAATTGGACAATAAACGAGCTTAAGGAATATTGTATAGAAAATAAGATTCAAATTTCTTCTAAAGTACGAAAGGCTGATCTCATTAAAAAAATACAAGAATCCTTTAAAGAAAAACCTCTAATAGAGAAACCAATTGCAGAAGCAGTAGTAGAAGCGGTTCAACCTGAACCTCGAGTCATATCTAAACCAAAAACAATTCAAAAAACATTACCCCTTATTACAACAGAAAGAATATTGGGAGTGTTATCAAATGAATGGCAAACAATAAAACATTTAATATTCAAATTAAAAATTAAAGATATGATGGATGCTCGATACCTTCAGCTAAAACTCAAAGAGTTAGAGCGTAAAGGTGAAATTCTAGTTGATCTTAAAATGGGCAAAAAACATTGGAAATTAAAATAAAATTTTTATGATAAATCATGGCTAAAAAAGAGAAAAATGATAAAAAGGAATTAAGAGCAGCAAGAGAATTATTTAACTTATATTTACAAAAAGAAATCGAAGAAAAATTAATTGATCTTCCAAAAGGTACAGTAAAGATTGATGATCTTAACAGAAACGAGACTCTCGAAAGATTATACACATTAGTAGATAATACTATAACAAAAATTTACGATACCGGTCGTCCTTCTATTCAACTTCCAGCTAGAACGAGTTCTAATATAATCTGGGATGAAGAGAATGATCTTTTGCTTTTAGGTGAACAAATAGTAGAAAAACAATTTCATTCACTTACTAGTGTAGCAGATCTAACAAGATTAATGAGAGTTCTTGAAATTGTGAATGAACTTTTAGTTAAAGATATACATGCCACTAAAAGAGAAATATTCTATACAGATGTTAAATTATTTACAGAACAGAAGAATAGTGATAAAAGTATTGAAGATGTTGCTGCAATGTTATATACCACAAGAAACTCAACTCATATTGTGGCATCTGCTAAAGGTATGTGCGTTGGTAGACTCAGGATAAGGGATCGAAATGATATAATCGATTTAGAAGGATTAGGTAGTGGTGGTTGGATGATATCGCCTATGCTTGATAATATAGAAATAATAGAATCAGATGCCGAATTTATATTAGTAGTAGAAAAAGATGCTGCTATGATACGTTTAGCTGAAGATAGGTTTTGGAAGAAGTATCCGTGTATTATCCTTACAGCAAAAGGAGCGGCTGACATTGCAACACGTATGTTTTTAAAACGCCTAAGTAAAGAATTAAATTTACCTGTTTTTAGTCTAGTAGATAGTGATCCCTATGGACATTATATTCATAGTGTATATTTAAGAGGTTCGAAAAGACTAAGTTATGAATCACCTTTTTTAGCGACCCCAAATATTAAATTACTTGGTGTCTTAACAAGAGATCTTGATAAGTACAAAGTTCCAGAAGAAGTTAGACTTCCTATGAAGCCAATGGATGTTAAAAGAACAAAAGAATTATTAAAAGAAGATTTTGTTAAAAAGAATAAACAATGGGAACTTGATTTACAATTAGCTCTCAAATTAAAAAAGAAAGCGGAAATACAGGCTCTTTCTCAACATGGTTTTGAGTTTCTTACAAATACATACCTTCCAGAAAAATTAACTACAGGTGATTGGATATGAAGGTTTTTCACAAAAAAGATGGGGGAATTATTCAATTAATCGATAAAGAAAAAATGCGAGATTGGCCAATTGAATTACCTCTTATTTTTGTTGAGTACATCCGTAGTAAGAAGTTAGATAGTTATAAAGATCCCCAAATAAAAAAAGAAATTGAAGCCTATCTTAACGAAATAACTAAAGAAATAGCAATTCCAAGATTAATGAGTGTTTTAGAAAGTGAAAATGAAGAAGAAATTATTCTTGCATTAATTCGAATTGAAGACCTTTCCAACAAAAACATTGAGATGGTAACTCCAATCAAACCTTATTTAGAAAATTTATTTAACAAAAAAAATAAAGATATTGTAAGTATCGCAAATAAAATTTCAATTAATTTTCTGAAAGCAGAAAAAAGGAAAAAATTAGCTCAAAAAAGAAGGGTTATGAGGGAAAAAGAAAAAGAATTCTTAGCTGGAAAAATAGACGCTCAAGAATATGCGAAAGCAAGAAAAGATTATTTAACATTAAAGGAATAATTTTAATACTTATGAGTTGGGATAAAGAAAAAAAAAATTTTTTTGAATTCATAATTAATAATAATGTGATTGGATTCTTTAAAGAACCAATACAATTAAAGTCTAATAGACTTTCCTATTTTTATATAAACTGGAGAACCGTTTCTGAAGACGTAAATTTAATTGATAAATTAACTGATTATATAATTTTGTTTGTGGAAAGTCTTAATTTAAAACCTAAATGTTTTTATGGTGTACCAGAGGGCGCCAGCAAAATTGGAATTATTACACAGTTTAAATGGGCAAAAAAACAGAAAAATTATAATTCTGGAACATATATTTTGCCAATGGGAAGAGGAAAACCAAAAGATCATGGTGAACTAAAAGATAGATTTTTTCTTGGGATGCCCAAAGGAAAAGTAATAGTAATTGAGGATGTAACAACAACCGGTGGATCTTTGATAACAAGTATTCAAAATTTAAAGACATTTAAAGTGGATATTATAGCTGCTCTTGGCATAACTAACAGAAATGAACTCAGAGATGATGGAAAAAGTGTAGAAGAGGTAATAAGAGAAGAGAATATAAAATATTATGCAATGAGTAACGCAGTAGATTTATTACCAAATTTAACGATAGATAAAGATATAGCAGTACATATTGAGAATTATTTCAAAAATTATGGAACAAGAGAAGTAAAATTATCTTAAATTAAGGATTTAAATAAAATTTCCTCCACACTTTAATAGAATTATATATATGTTTAAATAGTATTCTTTCTGAATTTGTTAATCTTCTCTCATCATCTAAGGATACCTGCGCTTTTGCTAATCTTAGGAGTTTTGATAACCGACTATCAATAATATTTGCCAAATAAGAATTATATCTGTCTAAATCTAAAGGAGGTTTAATTTTTTCTTTAATATCCTTTTCCATAAAAATTCTAAAAATCTTTATCTTATTTAGAAAATAATTATTATCTCTAAAAATGAGCTTTTGATCATCACGTTCATCAATAGCAAATCTTTGCACATCAACATTATCACATTTTTGATTTGAAGAGATTTTCATAATATTATTTTCAATAAAAGTAATTGCTGAAAACAACTTTAACCTATATTTATTTCCCTTTTCAAACGGACCAAATGATTCTCCTAAAAAAGAAAATTCTTTGAAACTTTTTATACATTCTACAGTTAATTCTTCATTCATAAACATAAAATTTATCCTATTTAGGGAGTCATTTAATTGGCTTTCGACTTTTTCTAGTATAATTTTCACCAGATCTAATAAATTAATATAATTATATATACTAAACAATTTAGAACTAGAAAATTAAAACTTATATTAATATCCTAATAGACTGAAAAAATTAGTGTAAAATTTGCATTTAGAAATTATTTTATTAATACTATTCATAGGGTTTTTCTTAGTTGGTTTTTTCCTAATATATCGACAAGTAGCCTTAGTAAAAAAAGGAGAATTCAGTAACATAGATAGAGTTCAATGTATTTTTTATGGTCTTATCTTTAGTATAGCGATTTTGGTCGTTGTTGCAATTGGTTTTATTTTCGCTACTGATACGGTTCATCCGCTAGCACTTCTATTACCATTTTCAGTATGTTTAATTTACTTGTCCTTCTACCCTCTTATTGATTTTTTATTCATCGCTCTTAGTAAAGAATCTGATGAGGGGCTTACACCTTTTCATAAATTAATTGGTAATAAAATCATTAATAGATCTGAAAATAAGGTACAATCTTTTTTTATGGCAATAATATTATATCTGTTTTTAATTCTCCCTCCTATTATGTTAGCTTTTTTGGGGTTACCATTTATTGTGATTTGGGTTTCTTGGATACTCGCATATCCTCTTATAATTATAGTACACTACGGAACTAAAGGATATATAGCAGGAATTTCAAATGAATTC
>JBHLKV010000064.1:0-13666 GCA_048886305.1 Candidatus Hodarchaeota archaeon | reverse complement strand
GCCGTCCAATCATCCATAATTAACAAGCTAAAATATGATCTTAATTATTGAAATAAGTAATAATCACATAATTATTCTTTGATTTGGTTAAAAAGCATAATTTCAAAATTATGAAAATACTAATAGTGAATTATGGACGATTTAAAAAGAGAAAAGAAATTGGGTTTTGATTTCGAATATTTAGCTGATGTTCTTGATAAGAAGAAGGAATTAGATGATAAATATCAAACTCCTGGATTCGGATTAGCTGCTCAATTATTTTCTATGATAGCTAAGCATATTATAACCAAATTGGGACCTGAAGAAGGAGAAGCAATTCTCAAAAGTGCTATTGAGGAATTTGGATTTGAAAGAGGAAAAAAAATTGCCGAAAAGGTGAAATCAGAAGAAAAACCTCTCACTTTTAAAAATTGGTTAATTTATTCCGATATTGATTCATTTAAAAATTTCCGTCCAATTACATCTACTCCAGATGGAGATTTTGTTGCTAAAATTAAACACTGCTCATTTTATAATGCTGCAAAAGATTGGGGATTAGAGGAATATGCTAAAATTTATTGTAAATATGTAGATTATAAAATTCTTGAAGGGTACAATTCAGCTATAAAATTAGTTCTCAAAGATAGACATGCTACAGGCGCAACTCGTTGTGTGTTTCGTTATATTATGAAGGAACATAATAAATAATTATCAACAAAGAATGATATCTGAAAAAAGTGATTTTTTAAAAGTATTATCAAAAAAGACTATTAACAGGATTCCATTATATTGCACGGGATATCCTGAACAGCAATTCATAGAGAACTATATCAATTTATATAATCTTAAATGGAATGATAAAAATCGCGTTCTTATTCAAAAAGATTATAATTTTATAAAACAGATGGGTTTTGATGCTAGTTCTATGTGGGATTTCAGACGAGGAAAAGGAGGTTATCAATTATCTGATCAACTAAGAGTAGATGCATGGGGACGTATATATAAGGAAAATTGGTATATGGGAGATGGTTTGTTTAAAGATGAAGAAATAGTAGCAAATTGGAACCACTTAAAGTTACCCTCAAAAAGCAAAATAGTAACATTGACGATGTTATTACAAAAATATGAAACTAAGCTTGATCTAGTATTAACATTACCTGGATTATTCGAAAAAACATGGCAATCAATGGGTTTGAAATATTTTGCTAAATGTTTAAAAAATAACTTCGATTTTATTGAAAAAGTTGCCAACTTTTTTTCCAAATATGTTATAAAATTAACCCAGTTGCTACAAAATGCAGGAGCAAAAATTTTTATGGTTGCAGATGATTGTGGTTATAAAAACAGAGAATTTATCCCAAGAGAAATTTGGCGAAAAATATTCTTTAACAAATATCTAGAAATTATAAAAATGATTCATGAAAAGGATCAAAAAATAATAATCCATTCTGATGGATTCATCTCGGATATGATGGATATATTTATCGATTTAGGATTCGATGCTGTTCAGAGTCTAGAATCTAATGCAGGAGTTGATATTTTCAGCTTATTTAAAAAATACCAAAATGACATATGTTTTATAGGCAATTTGGATATTTCACTTCTCTCCTTTGGAACACCGCAACAAGTTGAAGAATATGTTACAAAATTAATTAAAAAATCAAGGGAAACGATAAGTCCGCTTATTATTTCACCTACTCAACAGATAAATTCAAAGGTTAATCCTAAAAATATTAAGACTATGATTGAAACTACAAAAAAATTTGATTATAAGATTTAAAAAATTTTAAAAAATTATTGATTATTAAGTATTAATAATATATTATTACGGTATTTTGAGATTTAATTAATAAAGAAATAATAATATAATTTATTAGAGAATATGTAATACAAAAAATTAAATAAAATTAAAATAAGTTAATTATATCTATTATAGTAATATTATTTAATCTAATAACACCAAATATCCTATATTAAAATTAATGAAAACTAGTGAAAAACCGTGGAGCCAACTACAGAAAGCCTCGATGATATTTTGAAGAAATTATTGGCTGCTATTCCAGAGGTGAAAGCTGCCGCAATTGTATCTGCCGAGGGTCTACCAATTGCTTCGGCCCTTCCTCAAGGTGTCGATGAAACCAGAATTGCCGCAATGACAGCTGCACTTCTCTCCTTAGCCGAAAGGTCGGTTATCGAGATGGAAAAGGGGGAATTTGATCAGTTATATGTCAAAGGATCGGATGGCTACCTTTTAGTGCTACAGGCTGGTCCGAATGCTGTATTGACGGTTTCTACAACAAAAGATGTTAGATTAGGATTAATATTTCTAGACTGTAAGCGAACTTGTGAGAAAATAGCAAAGTTAATCTAATTTCTTTATTCTTTGTGAAAGTTGTTATTTTTAGGATAAAAACCACAAACTATTAATTTTTTAGTACATTTTATTCTACACAAAAGCTTATCTACTTTTTAGGTACAGTGATATGTTTAAACTATATACAATTCAAAGTAAAGTTGAGATTCCACCATTTCTGTTTGATCAACCAAAAGAAACAAGTGCACGAATTATTTTACGTGAAGATTACGAAGGAATCATTACAAGGGATTTTGGGTTTATTATAGCAGTTGTGGATATACTTTCTGTTTCACAGGGATTAGTAATACCCGGAAATGCTAACACATTTCATGAAGTTGAATTCACAATTTTAACATTTAAACCTAGTGTTGGTGAAGTTGTTGAGGGAACAATTGTAGAAGTAGTTGATTTTGGGAGTTTTTGTCGTCTTGGCCCCTTAGATGGATTAGTTCATGTTTCCCAAATTTGTGATGATTATATTTCTTATGAACAAGTAGGAAATCGATTTATTGGTAAAGAAACTGGAAAAATCCTTGAAGTTAATGATAATGTTCGCGCCAGAATTATTGCTGTATCTCTTGGTACAGGTAGAAGTGGAAAACTTGGATTAACAATGCGACAAAAGTTTTTGGGAAAAGAAGAGTGGATCCAAAACGATATAGAAGAGGAAATTGCTGATAAAGAAGCAAAAAAAACAAAAAAAAGTGTTGAAGAAGAAAACAACGAATAATAAATAATATCATTCAAGTGTAAACCATGAAAGAGAAAGCATGTAAAAATTGTCATTTAATCACTAAAAATGAGACAATATGCCCTAAATGCAAGACGCATACTTTAAGTGAAGATTTCACTGGAGAAGTTATAATAATAAATCCTCAGGAATCAAAATTCGCAGAGTATTTAAAAATCCATTTTCCTGGCAAGTACGCATTAAGGGTTAGATAATTTTTAATTTCTAAGTAAAATATTATTATAGTTACTGATTTAAATGGATTTTAATTTAAAAGTACCTGAAAATTTAAGATTTAAGTTTGCTGAACCCTTAGATATTCTAATTGCTGGAACACGGGATGAAACACTAATTCAGGTAGAAGATATTTTTAAAGAGTTTTTAAAAACTAATAAAAATCCTAAATTTTATATAGTAGGAGATATAGTAGCGAAAGATTTCTTTGCTAATGAGTTCTTAAAATCATTTATTAAAATTTGCATTATCGATGAAAAAACTCAAAGAAATCAAATTGCGATAAATTTTAATGGATTCTTTGAAGAAATCATTGAATTTAAAAATCCTAAAGGGACAATTCAAAAAGAAAGTTGGAATCTTTTTAAATCTATCATTGATTCTAATAAAAGAACTTTAGTCAAAGTAGCAGGAGAAGAAGATTTATTAGTTTTACCACTTGTTTTAGGACTTCCTTCAAAAAGTCAAGTTAAAAATTTTGTTTTTTATGGTCAACCTCCAATAACGGACTCAGAATTTACAATTCCAGAGGGCATTGTAATTGTAGATGTGGATGAGAAAATTCAAAATCATGTGAAAGAAATAGTTCAGTTAATGGATAAATTTTAGAGAATAAAACAAAAATTTTATTTTTTATCATTTCTTTTAAATTTTATAACTATAGATTAATCTCTAAATTTTCCTATAAATGAGAGGTTCAAAATGACATATACTATAGAAATATTGGAGGAAAAGAAAAATCCCTTAATAGACAGGGTTGAAATCAAATTTCGAGTAGATCATTTTGCAGCTGGTACTCCAAATAGATTAGATGTAAAGAAGAAGATTGCTACCATGAAGAAATCAAATAAAAATCTTACAATAGTAAGAGAATTAAAGACTCATTTTGGGGAGTCATATGCTATAGGAAAAGTAAATATATATGATAACGCAAAAGAACTTCAATATTTTGAACCTTTTCATATTCAAGTTCGCAATCTTGATAAAGAGAAAAGAACAGAGATATATAAATTAAAAAAGAGAAAAGAACCATATAAACATCTTTTTGAATATGATTAATTAATATTATGATTTAGAAAAATGACAGACATATCAAAATTTTATAAAATCGAAGGAGATAAGTTAGTTAGAACTCATAGATCATGTCCTAAATGCGGTCCAAGTTATTTCCTCGCAGATCATTACGATAGATGGGTATGCGGTAATTGTGCTTATACAGTTTTTAAGAGGAAAGGTAAAAAAGCTGCGGCAGGATCTAAAGCTAAAGTAGCAAGGAGAACTCCTCGAAAGCGTGTTAAATCAATAGATAATTAAAATGAACTTTTATAATTAACTTAACTAGTTTCAATAAAGTTCGAATAATTCCTTCTTTTTAAATAATCAAGCTAGAGGTGTGATAAATTCGGGATTTAGTTCTCGGAATTGAATCTACAGCCCACACATTCAGTGTGGGGATCGTTGATTTTGATGGGAACATTCATGGTCTAGTAAATGATACATATATACCAGAACAAGGGGGACTTCATCCTATGTTAGTAAGAGAACACCACATTAACAATTTTATGAACACAATAATTAAAGTTCTTAATGAAGTAAGGATCTCAATTAAGGATATTAAGCTAATTGCATTTAGTCAAAGCCCTGGATTAGGTCCTGTATTAAAAATTGGGGCATTAGTTACTCGGATGTTAAGTCAAATTTTAAAAATCCCAATTGTTGGAGTAAATCATTGCATTGCTCACATAGAAATAGGACGTTTGATGTGTGATATTAATGATCCACTAACATTATATGTTTCAGGGGGAAATACTATAGTAAGTGCATTTGAATCTGGTAGATATCAGATTTTCGGAGAGACCTTAGATTTAGCAATTGGGAATATGATTGACTCATTTGCTCGAGATGCTGGATTATCTCATCCAGGAGGACCTAAAATAGAAAAATTAGCTCAGAAGTCAAATAAATATCTACCTTTACCTTATGTTGTAAAAGGAATGGATCTATCTTTTTCCGGTATTTATACAGCTGCAAAAAGATTGATTGAATCTGAAGATTTTAATAAAAAATATAACTTATACGATGTAGCAAATTCAATACAAGAAACTACTTTTGCGATGTTAACTGAAATTACTGAAAGAGCATTAGCTCATACAGAGAAGAAAGAAGTTTTATTAACGGGGGGAGTTGCTGCTAATAAAAGACTTCAAAGAATGATTGAATATATCAGCAAAGAACATAATGCGAGATTTGAAGTAGTACCCTTAAAATATGCAGGAGATAATGGTGCAATGATAGGATGGACAGGAGTCTTAAGATATAATTCATCAGGAGGGCATGATATTTCTGAAACTATTATTAATCCAAAAGAACGAATGGATCAAATAACTGTGCCATGGAGGATTTAATTAATGTCAAATTCAGAAATTATAAAAGAAAAACTGATACATAAGGGAGCTGAAGCAAGCCTTTACTATGGTCATTGGTTTAATAAAGAAGTGATCTTTAAATATCGAATTCCAAAAAAGTATCGATTAGAAGAATTAGATAAGAAGATTAGAACTATGAGGACAATGAATGAATCTCGGGCTTTGATCAATGTGAAAAATTTTGGATTAAATGTCCCACAAATCTATGAGATTGATACTACAAATTCCATAATTGTGATGAAATATATAAAAGGTCAAAAACTGAAAGATATCTTAAATTCTTTAAATGATAATAAAAAGCAAGAATATTTTAAGAAGATTGGCCGTGATATTGCGTTACTTCATAAAAATGGTCATATTCATGGTGATATTACCACTAGCAACATTATAGTAACTCAAAATGAAGACATTTTTTTAATAGATTTTGGTTTACATGAACATTCCGATACAATAGAAGATAAAAGTGTTGATCTCCACCTTTTTAAGAGAGTTTTAATTTCTTCTCACGGAAAAGATTACGAATTTTGTTTTAAAGCTTTTCTCGAAGGATATATGTCAGAATATGAGAGAGAAAACGTGGATGAATATAATTCGATAATAAAGAATATTTCTGCCGTTGAAACGCGTGGTAGATATGTAAAATCGGAAGAACGATTATAATTCAAATCTTTCATAACAAATTAATTGTTCTAATGGCTTTCTTTTAGCTGGAAGAATGTGTGCTCTTTTAGGATCATCAATTGGATACCCCAGTGGTGTAAATGTAATAATAATCCAATGATCTGGAATATTTAGCAATTCTTTCACTTCTTTTACAATTGAATCTGGCATTGTGGGGTACCATGATGAAAAACACGTACCCAATCCCCGAGCCCAAGCTTCTAGCATTAAATTCTGAGTGCAAATAGCTCCATCTAAAATCGCCCATTTTGATTTTTTAGAATTCACTAAAATTGCGATTAATATTGGTCCATTTCTAAGAAATGCGTAAAACCTTTTTAAAGGTGATAAATCTACGATTTTCATCATAATATCCCTATTCTTTATGACAATAAATTTCCAAGGTTGTTTATTTTCTCCAGAAGGAGCAAATCTGGCAGCCTCCAGAACAGCATTCAAATCTTCATCAGGAACCATATCTGGTTTGAATCTACGTGTGCTTCTTCTTGATTTAATTATATCTAAAATACTTGTTTTTTTTTCCATTTCTAATCTCTTCTATTGTTTAATTAAACTAATAGAAAAAATGAAGTTTAAATTTTGAATCCTTTCATTTTAGTAATTAGATGGTAACGCTTCTTTAAGGTATAGTTTTAAGTAAAAATAAAATATGTTCAATTGGATTAAAAGTGATTGTTATAATCGTTCAAATAGATAATAAAGGAATAAAAAATATTTACAATGATTTAGCGTTCATTTATAAACAACATAAGTATATAAATAAGTTTTACTTAATATATTATAGCCAAAAATGGAGTTTTGTTAAGGGCAGAGTGATTTTTGTCTAATTAGTACTCCACTTTTTATAGTTTTCTTAAAGCTAAATAAGTTTGTGTAAGCTACATGACAGAGGACAAGAAAAAAAAAAAAAAACCTAAAATGGTCAATATTACGATAAATATCCCGGATATTTATGATAAAAATATACAAAGACTAGTTAAAATGAATCTAATGCCATCTCGGTCAGAAGCAATTAGAACCGCTCTTAGAGAATTCTTACATAAAGAGTATGATAATTTGAAATTGTTAGATTATTTTGAGGAAAGATTGTAAAAATACAAATATTATCTTTTCTTAACCTTAATATATCTTTAATTATGTTTAATTCCTTTCTGTTTATTTAATAAGTTCTCTTCTAATTGCTGAAAAAATTTGTCTAAGACGACATTTCCTCCACTAATAATGACTCCAATTTTCTTGTTCTTTGTTTCAATTTTATTTGATAATAAAGCTGCTATTGGTACTGCTCCTGAAGGTTCAACTACTAGTTTCATTCTTTCCCACAAAAATCGCATAGCTTCTAGAATTTCTAATTCTGAAACAGTTAGAATTCCGTCAACATATTTTTTAATGTAATTAAATGTGCGTTCACACAAAGATGTACGCAATCCATCAGCAATCGTGTTAGGATATGTACTTGGGATTATATATCCAGCTTGGAGAGATCTTAGTGCGTCATCAGCCATTGAAGGCTCTACACCATAAACTTTAGTTTCTGGATTTAGTCCCCAAGTAGCAATCGCAGTTCCACTTAATAGACCTCCTCCCCCAAGTGGAGCGATAATAATATCCAGACTGCCTATTTCTTTTATTAATTCATAAGCAGCCGTTCCCGCCCCTCTTATAACATTTTCATTATTAAATGGATGAATTAATAAATAATTATGCTTCTCTATTAATTTGTTAGTAGTTTGAGAACGTGATTCGAGACTATTGTCACAAAATACAACCTCAGCCCCATATGCTTTAGTAGCGTTAATCTTATTTATAGGAGCACCCTTAGGCATAACAATAGTTGCATGAATTCCTAAAATCGATGCCGCAAGAGCAACTGCTTGTGCATGATTACCACTTGAGTGAGTAATAATACCTAATTTTTTTTGTTCTTGTGAAAGCAAATTCAATGCATTATAAGCTCCTCGGAATTTAAAAGCACCGATGCGTTGGAAATTCTCGCATTTTAAAAATACTGAAGCGCCCGTTATCTCATTTAAAGTCCTTGAGGTCATAACTGGCGTTTTATTAATAACATTTTTTATTCTGTGATATGCTTCTTCAATATCCTTTAAAGACATTTCATACTAGTAAATTGATGTTTCTTAATAAAGAAATACTATTAATTACTTTAACTAAAGAAATCTTAGAGAATTTAATGATGATTAAAAGCTATATATGAAGAGAATAATCGAATACTTAATAATGAAAAGTATTATGAGGTATAAGAAAAATCCTAAATCTTTCTGATCTTTATTATCAGAATTTTCGATAACAATAAATTCAACTTCTTCTAATACTTCTAATTCATTTCTAGCCATTAATAATCTCCCTTAATACTAGATTTTAATTTATATTTTCATGAATTTTGAAATTTGAAAAGTTCCATAATAATAAAAAAAATAGAATATTTAAATGTTTTCATAAAATTTGAAACTTAAAAAAATTAATTCTAGTTGATTTGGGAAAAAGTGATATTTTAGACTATAAAAGTTATCGACGTCCTCGAATCTTTCGTGCTTCCCGCTCGACTTCTCTTAATATTACTATATCATCGACCCTGATTGGGCCCTTCACGTTGCGAGTGAGAATTCTATTCTTATCAGGACCTTCTAATATTCGTACTTTTATCTGGGAAATTTCTCCTGTTAGCCCAGTACGACCAACAATTTGGATTACTTGAGCTGGAATTGATGAATCTTGTTGTTGAACGCTTTTATCTAATTTTACCAAAACCAACACCAATTATTTTTTTAAACTTTCAAGCTTTTTCAAAACATCATCTAAAACACTTTCACTTCCTGAGCCAACAGACTCGATGGCAATCGCACTGGCTCCTATATTGATTCTTGAAGCGTTTCCTAGCTCTTTTTTAGTAGAGACATATCCGTAAGGGATTCCTTTCTCTTCACATAATAGAGGTACATGAAAAAGAATTTCAGGAGGACTTACATCTTCTGCCATAACAACGAATTTAGCTTGGGCTCTTTCGATTGATTTTGTTACTTCATTCATTCCTTTTCTAATCTTAGAATCCCGTGATTCAGATATTGTATTTACAGCATTCTTAATTTGATTTTTGAGGGCGTCTGGGACATTAAATCTAATATATGAAATTATAAATCATCTCCTTCAAATATATAATATTATCATAAATCATCGATTTATACTGAGAACAATAGTAAAGGATTGTAAATAAAATTTTTGATTTAAAATGAAAATTAGCAGCAATTAAAAGCGCGGTTTAATGATAAAATTTTTTTAATATGGTTCTTTTTTTTTCTTATAATGATTATTCCTATAAGATGCTTCTCATGTGGCAAATTAATAGCCCATGTCTATAAACCCTATTTAGAAATGTTAGAAAAAGGAGAAAGCGCTGAAACAGCATTCAAAGAATTAGGTATTGAACGGTTTTGTTGTAAAAGAATGATTACATCCCATGTTGATTTAATTGATGATCTCCTTAAATTTTCAAGGTTACAATAATATTTCAAGAGATTTTACTGATTTACGCTTTTTTAAAAAATTACTTTTTAACGTTATTATTAACTAATTATAGAGGAATTAGATTCTATTGTTTCCCATAATATGTAGTCCAACGCGTTTTACGGGGATTCTTTTTGTATGTTAGCATTGATTTTCTACACTTATTGGTACAAAAATTTAAAATAGTGCCATCTCTTCTGATAAACATAATTCCACGACCAATTGGAATGTCATAACCACAAAACGAACACTTTTTTACTTTTACCATCGCTATTACTCCACTTTCTTAAATAATTCGGATTCTCCATACTTTATAACTTTTAAATTTACCAACGTCATATCGGAAGTTATTTCATTACCACGTACAGTTTTCCTCCGTTTTTCACCTTTTCTTCGTGGCTTATACCCTATTGCTCTTTTAGAAACTAATATTCTTTTCTTTACAGGACCGTGAACATCTTTTCTCATTGGGAATCCTGAAGAGTCTGAACCACCTGTGATTTCAAACTCGTAATTCGCGAAACCAATGAGACCACCTTTTATAACATCACCAATTTTTTTTCCTTCAAATGGTCTGAACTTTTTCTCATCTATCTCAATTAATTTAGATAATCCAGAACTGGGACCTTCATTCCCACCACTTATGTTTAATTTATATACTAGTTTCTCAGAAGACAAGATACATCATATAGAACTTAAAAGAGCTAAATTGATATGAAAAATGTTTATTTTCATAAAAATTTTATGAAATGCAATTATTTAGATTTAGTTTTCGAATATGAAAAATGATGAAATTTATTTTAAGGGAAGTATACCTATTAAATTATATAAAAAATCAAAGAATTCTTTCTCGATGCAAATATTTGAAGTTGTTGAGTTAAAAGAATTTCCTTTTATGGGAACTAATCCAGTTATTGAAGGTACTACTGTTAGAGATATTATTAATGAAAAAAATAGTGAAAAAGTGTTTTTACTTATTGATTACGATTCTAAGAGAATTTGGACTTATAATGGTCCTAAAAGTCCATTTAAACCCCAAATATACGGTGGAATTTTGGCTGGAATGTTTCGAAAACAGTTAAAAGGATGGTTTAGAACGTTTACTTTAAATTTATATTCAGAAGACCATCAAGTATTTCAAGAGATATTAGAAAAACCTCTTGGAGGTGGTCAAGCTAAACCTATTGAGAAGCAGGATTTTCCAATACCCACTCAAGAGGATCAATCTGCATTTATGATTATAACAAATCCAAAATTAAATATAGCAATGGAATATCTTAATGAAATTCCTCAACCTCAAAATCTTATAAGAAGATTTTTAATAGTTGGAGGAACTATTTATACGGATGAAGAAATTACTGAAGCTCTCATTATGGAAGAAAAAACAATTATCCAGCCTGAAAAATTAGGACGATTAAATAATGGTTTTACTTTTTTTCAAGATCATAATTATTCAACAAGATTAGTTATAAAGGAGCGTTTAATACAAGGTATTGAGTTATACATTGATGAAGAGGATAAAGCTCCTTCCTTAGAATTAAAAATCCCTATAATTTATGAAGAAAAATTTAGCAAACCTGGTAATTTAGAAGATATAATTAAGGCTTTTCATATACCAAAACCATCGCGACAAGAGAAAGAAACACAACTTCAAAATGATCCTGATAATAAATCCTAAAACTACTAAACCTGCCGAAGTTCGCAAGAATTTTTTCAGGGAACCAAATCTAGGAATTTTATATTTAGCAGCAGTATTGGATAGTTATAATATTCCTGTTGATATATTGGATCTTGAGCAATATATTGAGTTAAGTAAAGCAGAGTTAAAAAAAGCAATCAGTAATATCATTGTTAATTACAGAATTTTTGGGATAACCTGCCTTACAAATACTTTCTATATTGCTCTGGATATAGCGAGAATCATAAAGAAACAAAACAAAAACAATTATATAATTTTAGGTGGTCCACATGTTTCCTTCCTTCATAAAGAGATTTTAAAAAACGATTTCGTGACTGAAAAATTAATCGATTTTATATGTGTAGGAGAATCAGAGAGGTCTTTCTTAGAGTTAGTTAAAATTTTAAAATCTAAATTAGAGAAAAACAGAAAAATAGAAGATTCAGAATTAGATCTGAATTCTATTAAAGGAATTTCTTATATAAATACAAAAGGAAAGTTCATTTTTACAGGATATCCTGATAAACTTATAGATGTTGAATCTCTACCCTTACCTGCTCGTTATAAACTAACTCAGGATAATTTTTTTTATAATGTGGCAAATGTTATTATAAATAGAGGATGCCCCAATCAGTGTTCATTTTGTTCAAGGACAAAATTGTTCAAGAATGTAAGAATTAGAAGTATTAATTCTATTCTTACTGAAATTAGAGACATAATTTCAATGCAATCGTATAATTACATCAATTTTTATGACAATATCAATATTGACAAAGATTTTTTTAAAGATTTCTGTCATATGTTTATTGATAACCATATAAAGATACCATGGGGTTGTGAGTTAAGAGTTGATAATATTTCTATGGAAGATGCCAAATTATTGAAAAAAGCAGGATGCCAACTTGTAGCTACTGGCATAGAATCAGCAAGTAAAACAGTACTAAGAAAAAACTTCAAATTTCAAGATCCTAATCACGTTTATCAAGGAGTTTCCAATTTGAAAGAATTTAATATCCCTATTCAAGCATATTTTGTATTAGGCTTGCCAGGAGAAACAGAAAAAAGCTTTTATAAGACAATTGAATTCATAAAAACATTACCATTGGATTATAATGATACAATAAACTATTTTGTAGCTACTCCCTATCCTGGTTCACGGTTATGGGAAGATAAAATGTATAATATAAAAATAATTGAGGAAGATTTTTCAAAGTATGATTGCGACCATATTATATTCGAAACATATGAATTAAATAAAAAAATATTAAATCAATTGTATATCGTTGCTAAAGAGATTGAAAAAGAGTATAAGATACCTATTCAATAATACGACCTTTAATTTATCAATCATATGAAAATTTTAATATATGGTGTATTAACTCTAATTTCATGTAGGTAAATATTTTTTTTATATTATCTATAAAACACACTATTATAAATAAAAAATATCTACAAGATATGCAAAAATAAAAAAATAAGGTTTAAAATAAAACACTAATTGTGAATTTTATGGCAAAAGCAGAGTACTATATTGGAGAAGCTCTTGTAGGAGATGCCACGGACCCTAATTTAGCGCACATAGATTTAATAGTGGGTTCAAGGAATGGACCTGTAGGAATTTCATTTGCAAATGCTCTCAGTACACCTTCGAAAGGTCACGGTGGATTACTCGCAGGAATTCGCCCAAATTTACTTACAAAACCAATAAGTTTAATTGTCCCTAAAGTCACTGTTGCGAAAATGGACGACGCAAGCAAAATCTTTGGACCTGCTCAAGCGGCTGTCGCTAAAGGGATAGCTGATGCCGTTGAAGAAGGACTTATTCCTATGAATAAAATAGATGACTGGCTAATAATTGCAAGTGTATATATTCATCCAGACGCCAATGATTATCGCAAAATTTATCAATATAATTATGGTGCCACCAAATTAGCAATTCAGAGAGCTTTACGAGGATATCCTCCAATAGAAAAGATTTTTTACGATAAGGACCGGGCAAAACATCCTGTTGCTGGAATTAGAGTTCCCAGACTATGGCGTCCACCTTATATTCAGGTAGC